>JAADCZ010000044.1 GCA_013154175.1 Thermodesulfobacteriota bacterium | reverse complement strand
TTTTTGGCAAGATATTCCTTTGTTAGCCTGATTTTCTCCCGTACGTTCCGAACGGGCCTACTGTCTGGCTTGTATCTCTGCAGAAGGTCTCGTTCCTGGAGTTCTAGATTCAGAAGCTGTGCCTTGGCGTTGTCGATATGTTCTTCCTGGAACAGGGTTATGTTTTGAGGAATCGTCCTGAGCTGCTTTTCAAGACTTGCAATTTTGTGGGCCAACTGAGCTTCCCGGCCCTTGCCTTCCATGATAAGTGAGTGGATTCTTGAATATTCCTGGAGCAATAGTCTCTTTTCATCATCCAAGGAAACGATGTGATTCTTCTGCTTGTATTCCTCAAATTTCTTTCTGGAATCTATGAGCTTTTCCTTGTAGAGCGCCAGCTGTTTTTCCAAAAAGGCAATACGCGGGCTTTTGAACACCTCCAGGTGCCTCTTTTTGAAAAGTTCCTCCAGTGCATCGACTGCCTTTACTGCAATGTCTGGATCCGGATGGTCAAAGGTGACCCTTATTACACCCGAACCCTTGATATGAGTGACCTCGAGGTTTTTCTTGAATTTGTCCACACACCTTGCCAGCAGCCTCTCTTGGTCATCCTCGTTTTGGGCGATCTTGGGATATATCTTTTGGGCACCCAGGGTGCGAATCACCTCAGATATCAGTTCAGAGCTATGAAAGATTTCTATTTCGGTATTGATTACTTCATCCCTGTTAAAGGCGAGAAGGGGTTGTACATCCCCCTTTAATAGCAAATCAACTGGTCTATAGACATATTCCCTGCCGTATTTGACCATGATACGGGAATTTACTTGATAGACTGGAGTCTGGAGAAATGTCCAGAGAGCAACGACGACAACTGTAACCAGAAAGACAACTATCATTCCCCGAAGGTGTCTCTTGAACAGCTTTATGAGATCCTTCAGGCTATTGTTTCCATCTTTCGACTGTTCCATTGATATAGATCCAGGGTTCCCTTGATTAACCATTGGCATTCGACTTGGGCAAAAGGATTTTGGTGTCTCTGTTGCCCAGGAGCCTGAGCCAAAAAGCCTCTTCCAAATTAATGAAAAAAATATTTAACAGATCTTGAAACTATTCACAATATTTTTCCTTTGGGAAGCTGTCTCCTCAAGGGCCTCATTTGTTGGGGAAAACGGGGTCTGGAACTTGCCAGGTGGCCCATTTATAGTAGGTATGTGGGAATAAAGGATAATAAAGGTGGACTTCAGGGAATCTCTATGGGGAAATTTGGAACGATTTTTAAGGAAATGAAGGTACAGTCTGGGGTGATAACCATATGCCTCCTGGTGTGTTGTTGGATGCTTCTTGTTAGACCAGCCATTTTCACCAGGCAAGAGGCAGAGATTGCATCGGTGTGTCTAATGACCATTTCTTTATGGGCCACGGGTGTTATTCCGCCTCATCTGACATCCCTGTGTTTTTTCCTCGTGTGTCTCGTCTTTTCCCTGGCCCGGCCCGAAACCGTGTTTTCAGGGTTCACATCATCTGCTGTCTGGCTCATCTTTGGCGGTTTGGTGATAGGTGCTGCCATAACCACCACTGGACTAGGCAGGAGGGTAGGGAGGTGGATTGCCGCAAGACTCCACGGCTCATATCTGAAGATTATCACCGGTTTGGTGGCAGGCAGCATATGTTTCAGTTTCCTCATGCCATCGGCAATGGGAAGAGTAGTGCTGTTGATTCCCATTGCCATTGCCATTGCCGATTATTTTGGCTTTGAAAAGGGCCGCAGGGGCAGGACAGGGATAGTGCTGGCAGTGATTGTGGGCTCTTTCTTGCCTGCCTTTTCCATTTTGCCTGCCAATGTACCCAATATGGTGTTGATAGGTATGAGTGAGAAACTGTACCATATTTCTCTATTTTACGGTCCCTATCTGTTACTGCACTTTCCTGTTCTTGGCCTATTGAAAGGTTTAGTAATTATCCTACTCATAGTTAAACTGTTTCCTGATACACCCGAAATAAATGATAGCCCAGAAAAGGAAGGTGCGGGCGGTCTTACAAGGGATGAAAAGATTCTCACCTTGACGCTCCTTGCGCTACTTATACTGTGGATGACAGATTTTATTCATCACGTCTCTCCTGCCTGGGTAGCCCTCGCCGGTGCCATATTTCTGATGTTTCCAGGTGTGGCCATAGTGGACAAAAAGACCTTTAATCAAAAGATAAACTGGGCATCCATCATATTCGTTGCCGGCATCATAGGCTTGGGATCAGTCATAAACGAATCAGGCACTGGTCACAGGATAGCTAGCCATATAATTGCCCTTTTGCCCTTGGAGCCAGGGCACTCCTTCATAAATTTTATCTCTCTTTCCCTTGCGGCAGCAGTTACCGCAGTAGCCACGACTCTGCCTGCTATGCCGGCTGTTTTTACCCAATTTTCAGATATCTTGGCGAATGCGTCTGGTTTTAGCCTGCACGGAGTGATAAATTTACAGGTACTTGGTTTTTCGACGGTTCTTTTCCCTTACCAGGCCCCTCCAATTGTAGTTGGCATTCAGCTTTCAGAAGAAAGGTTTGCCAGTGCTGCAAAGCTATGTTTTGCCCTGGCGCTGATTACCCTATTGATTCTTTTTCCCCTAGATTATCTCTGGTGGCGAATAATCGGTGTTCTTTAACCGAAGTAATAAGTTATTCGCTTTTTTCCAGGATTTTTGGCAACTCCCAAAGATTTGTTAATTTTTTAGGCTCGGGCGTAATTGGGCCGAAAGTTATACCATAATTTAAGCCTTACACTTTGTGATACGAGGGGTTATTGTGGAGGACACTGGTAATTTTTTCTCAGGAGGCAGGTTATGAAAATTTCCAAGCTATTGGTCAGCGGGGCAATGGCGCTATTTTTTGTCCTCTCTGCAATACAGCCCTGTCAAGCATGTGTTGGCCGCATTTTGAAGTTGGCCCTGATTCAAGCACCAGACCAGCAAGTAGCAGGCGCCATCTTGGCCGTTTTTATAAATGAGCGAACTGGCACTACCGTTGAAATTGTTCCATGTAACGATATCAGGGAATGCGAAGAAAAGATCAAAAGTGGTGATGCAGACCTGATGATCGACTACCTCGCCATTGCAGGCATGAGGGTAAAAGGTGTTGAGTCTGCCAAAAATGATCAAGAAATATATGGCCTGGTAAAACAGTACTATTTACACAACTATTCCATGGTGTGGTTGAAACCCTTTGGGTATCACGGTCCAATGGCCAAGGATGGAAGCATGACCAAGATAAAGCCATCCCTTGCTGTTCCCGTTACCACCACCCGAATACTCGATCAGTTTCCAGTGCTCGACAGAGTAATCAATAAACTGAGTGGTCGTCTCGACGATGACACCATGCAAAAACTGATTAAGGATTCGAAAATGGGAAAGGATAGGTCTGTCATCAAGAAATTTCTCAAGGACAACCACTTGATTTGATGTCTCCTTGCTCGAAACGGCAAGGGTAGAACCTCGGGTGCTGGAGTCAGCTTAGAGGTAATACAAGAAGGTATAATTATCGATATCTTATTCCGAAATAGCCTAAGAAAGCAGTTAGCTGTAGACTTTGTGCCAGCTTGACAATGCAAGTCTAGTCTGGAAAAATGAAATTTGTGAAAGTAATAATTTTACCAACTGAATAAGGTTCCTATGACATGCGAATTACGCCCATACTTCTGACAGTTCTATTTATTACATCTTTTTTTCTCTTTGGTTGCAAGGAACAGAGCCAAACCAAGATTTCAGCCAATGAAAAACCGATTCGTATCGGTTTCATGATTTGTGATAGCAGAGAGGAATCAAAGGCACGTTTTGCCCCCCTTACCGCTTATCTTTCTGAGAAGACAGGTCGAAAATTTCAGATGGTTCTTGCCAATACCTATGAATTTGAAGACCTTGTACGCAAAAAGAAGGTGGATTTTGTCCACGTAAACTCGATAATTGCAGTGATACTGAATGAGCGCTATGGGGTGAAGCTGCTAGCAGTGGATATCCGAGGAAGGGATGGTTACAAGTCTACAGGAACAATCATATCCCTTAAGGGAAGTGGTATCAAAACCATCGAGGACATGAAGGGCAAAAGCATGATTTTCGGCCCAGCCCTGGCCCCCTTTGGCTATATGGCACAGTATGCCCTCTTATTGAAGCATGGATTCGATCCAGAGACAGACCTGTCCTACTATGCCATTCCAACAGGGGCTGCCAAGCATGAAAAGGTAATTTATGGGGTTTACTTTGGAAAATATGATGTTGGGGCTGCACCAAGGATAGACTTGGACAAGATGATAAAGGAAAACAAGGTTCGCAAGGAAGACTTCAACATAATCGCTGAAAGCATTCCCATGCCATATTGCACAATAGGTGTGTTGCCAGATGTAGATCCCAACCTTAGCAAGCAAGTTCTTGACATACTCCTCAATCTTAAAAAGGACGAGACAGTCCTGGTTGATGGAGAGGTCCTCAAAGTTTTAAAGCGTATGTGGGTGGATGGTTTTGTAAAGGCTAAAGACAAGGAATACGATCCCATTAGGGAACGACTAAAACTATGTAACATGGCTCCATATCGGAAGGATTGATGACTTTTCAAGCTTTCAGTCCTTCTGAAATATAGATGGATCGAGGTTTCTACCCACAATGAAAAAGAGACATCTCCTTTCACTCGTTTTGGTTTGCAGTTTATTGACCCCCTCCATGGCCTTTTCCCACGGAGATATTTCAAAATTTCCACCCTCCGTCCAGATTCTTCAGTACAAAATGGCCTTGTACATGAATCCAGATGATCTGGAGACGAGGAACAAGCTAGGAATTGCCTATTGGCTGGCCAACAGGCTTAAAGAGGCCCAAAAGGAATTCCAGGCCGTGCTTGAGAAGGATCCAAGGAATTTCAATGCACTGGATGGAATGGGGCTTGTGCTCTTAAAGGCAGGGGACCTAAAATCAGCCCTCAGCTACTTTAACAAGGCTGAAGAGATAAACCCCTCTGATGTCCTGGTTCACGTCCACAAGGCAGTAACATTTGAGCGAATGGGAAAGGATGAAAGTGCCCAGGAGGAGTTTGCAAAGGCAAAATCCTTGGCCACTGATCTTGACCGGGAAAAAATTGATAAAGAATTAGAGCTGCTTAAAAAGACAGGATAAGAGAGGTTGCCATGCAGATAGCCAGCAAGACAGGCCAATGGATGGTGCTACTTTGCATAATCATATTTTGGGCTGTTGCACCAGCTTATGGAAGCAGAGCAGAGTTAAAGGTAATTGGCAAGACCGAAATAACAACAGACACAGTTTGGCAGGGAAACATCCTTATTACCGGAGATGTACGGGTCGCTAAAGGGGCTACCCTTATCATATTGCCAGGTACAAAAATTTCCTTTCAGCGCATCAAATCCTTTGGTGACAGAAAGTTGAGCCTTGATAAGGCCAATCATTTCCCAAGGGCAGAACTTATAATTCGTGGGCGCCTCATAGCCCAGGGGTTACCGGCTAAGCCCATTGTTTTTACGAGTGCCGAAAAAAAACCTGCAGTTGCTGACTGGGGAGCTGTAAACTTCATTGGCAGCAGATATAACATCATGGAGTATTGTGACATCAGCTACGGACACACATCTGTTCATTGTCACTCTGCCCAGGTTGTTGTTAGCCACTGCAACTTTCATGATAACGGTGTGGCAATCGGTCTCAAGAATGTAAAAACAATAGATTTGAAATGCGTTGTCTCAATCCTTTACAACAAGATCCACAATAATGGTGGAGGTGTGTTGATCGGTGGACTGGCATGTCCGGTGGTGAGCCACAACGATATAAGAGAGAACAAGTTCTTTGGTATTTTCACTAAAAAAAGTGGACCGTGTTGCATCAGGTTCAACAATATAGTCGGCAATGGCAAGGGCATAATTCTCTATGCCGTCAGCAAGCTTTTCTTGCGAGATAACAATATCGCAAACAATAAAGACTACAACATTTCCCTGCTAGAGGGCCAAGTGCAAGACGTAAAGGCCGTGAATAACTGGTGGGGCACTACTGATCCAGCCAGGATCAGACAAGGAATCCTTGATCATCACCAAGACAAGTCCCTAGGAACCGTGGATTTTTCCGGTTACCTCGAGGCCCCAGTTGCTGATGCCGGCATTTTATGATTTTTCTGGTTTAAATAAAGGGTGTGCGTGCCTGTCTGGAACGGGGGAGGTAGCAGTAAACTCGCGTTCCCAGTGCTTTACAATCTCTTCGGGAGGCGGAGTTGGATTGGTTCTATAAGTTAAATGTTGCGCTTCTGATAGCCATTGGAGTCATTGTTTTATCAATGATCGTCCAGCACGAGATGAATCAGAGCAGGACTGTCGCCGCACAGGAAGACAGTAGTGCAGCATTAAAGCGCAAGTATGAACAGCAAATGGCCAAGAATGCCTGGCTATATAAAAAGGTTCTGGTCCTTGAAAAAAAGGGCAAGCTTAATGAGGCAATGGAAGAGCTTCATAAGATATTGGCCGAGCATCCGTCAGATGCCTATGGTTTCGTCCTTGAGGCCAGGCTACTGTACCGCCAGGGGCACCTTGCAGACGCCATTCACTTTTATCGCAAGGCCATTGAAATGGATCCGGATTATGTGGACAGGAAAACACCCTTGTACATAGGTGATGAGATAATGAAGGTAATATCAAACTCAAGGGCGAAGCTACACAGGGAAAGAAAGCTCAAGCCTGGTGATCCAAAGATCAAGGCGGCCATAGATGACATCTATTACCTTCAAAGACGTATAGCTGGAGGTTGTGAATAACCAGTGTTCAAGCGCTTTTTGGATATTTCGCTAATAGCTGGAATCCTTCTTGGCTCAGGCTGTGTTGTCCTGACACTTTTGGGCAACCCGGTGAACTCGGGTATCTGTCTGTCGTGTTTCTTGGAGAATCTGGCTGGTGCCATGCAGCTTCACGGACACGTCAGGATGAGTTATTTGAGGCCAGAGCTCATTGGCTTTATCTTGGGCTCCTTTGTCATGGCCCTTTATTCCAAGCGGTTTAGGGTAACGGGAGGCTCGTCGCCCGTCATCCGTTTCTTTCTGGGCCTTTTCATCATTGTTGGTTGTTCCGTGTTCATTGGTTGCCCAATCAAGATGATTCAAAGGCTGGCTTCTGGGGATCTGACTGCGGTTGCAGCCCTTTTGGGTCTTGTCTTTGGGGTCTGGCTGGGCGTCAGATACATAAGAGCAGGCGTTCATCTCGACAGGGATAGGGATTTGCCCAGGATAAACGGCTACGTATTTCCCCTTTTTGCCATATTGTTGCTGCTTTTCCTCTTTCTAAGACCTTCATTCATAGTCTTTGGCCAGACAGGGCCAGCGGCCATGCATGCACCGGTTTGGGCCTCATTGGCTATAAGTTTCGTTATTGGCATTGCTGCCCAAAGATCAGGGCTGTGTATAACTGGCGGACTCAGAAATCTCTTTTTGGTGGGTGAGACAACCCTGTTCAAGGGGGTTGTGGCAGCCCTTTTCTCCGCCTTTGTCATAGCATACCTGACGGGTCAATTTCACCTTGGCCTTTATGGACAGCCGGCGTCTCATATGGAACATGGATGGACGTTTCTTGCCATGACCTTGGTGGGGCTTGCCTCTGTAATTATAGATGGATGCCCATTCAGGCAAATCATCAAGGCAGGGCAGGGGGACGTCGATGCTGCGATTACCTGTTTTGGAATGCTGATTGGAGCGGCTCTTGTCATAGGCTGGTCCATAAGGTCTACCTCTGCAGGAACCACCTTTGCTGGAAGGGTGGCAGTCCTTTTAGGACTCATGGTCTGTCTGGCAGTGGTTTTATTTTATCGAAATCCTGTAAAAGTTCCGAGAAGAACAAGAGGACAGGCCAGGATTAAGGGTGCAGTGGGGAGCTCACAATAGATGATTTGGTTCAGAAAAAAGAAAAAAGACAATAAGAAGGAAGAAAGGTCTCAAAGCAAGGAAGCGGCCAGGGGGCTCCTGATTTTTGCCCATCCAACAACGGTAATTTCAGTCGAAGAACTGTTGAGGGATGAGGGTTACAATATACGAGTGGTTAGTCCGCCTCCAACCTACCGTACTGGATGCGATCTGAGTGTGGAGATACCCCTTGAGTCAGAGGCTGCAATAGTGGAACTGCTTCACGATGTTGGTCTTGAGCCAATGGATGTGGTGCCAATCACCTCAGAGGGAATGGAGCCCTTGCAGTTTGTCCGGGTAAAGGACTTTGGCAAATATCTAATGGTAAGGGCAGCCAATATGAAGATGACTGTGGACAAGGAGACAAAGATTATCGTCAACATCTCGGGTGGAGGATGCCCGGATGTACCTTACCTTGCCACCTCAATGATCGGCCAAAGGCTTCGTGACGCTCCAGACCCTGCGGAGGTTGGATTTTCCCTGTGTGCGTACTCTCTTAATACGGCTCGCGAAGAAATTATAAAGCTGATAGGAGACTGACGAATGTTGTTGCTTGCTGGATCGGTCCCGGTAGACAAGCTTCCTTTGCACATGGGGCCAATTAGGATATCAGACGACGCTGTCGAGATAGGGGATGCGAGGCTCGAAATCAACCGCGGAAACGAGGCCATGATGACAGCGGCGTGTCATGCCTGTGACTATATGGGCCTCGATGCCCCGGTGGGACTTGTAGCCGGTGACATTGGAAAAAGAGAGGGAAGCGAGGCCATTTATCATTACCTTATCGAGAACTTGCCTCAGATGAACGTCGATGTGCTAACGATGCATTATGTTATGCCAGACATAAATTTGAACAAACAGGTAATGGCCTCAGTGGACAAGATGGCCAAAAGGCCCATCTTGATTGCAGATGCAGGTTCGATGTATGTGGCAAAGGCAGGAGGCATCGCTACAAAGTACGACGTCTTCACACCGGATCTAGGCGAACTAGCATTTCTGGCCGACGAAAAGGCAGATCACCCTGCCTTTACCCGTGGCTCCATATTCCATATGGAAGACAACGTGGTCGAGCTCATAAAACGGGCCTATGAGACAGGCAATGCCCCTGCTACAATGTTCGTAAAGGGGAGCGTCGATTACATTTGCCACAATGGCGAGATAGTTGCTACCATAGACAGCCCAAGCGTTGAAACCATGGAGCCAATCGGGGGCACAGGTGACTTGATAACCGGCATGATAAGCGGTTTGATTTACGCTGGTAAGGACCCGGTCGAGGCATGTATCTTGGCAGGAAGGGCCAACAGGCGGGCTGGAGAGCTGGCAAATCCCACGCCGGCAACCCAGATATCAGAAATACTCAAATTTCTACCCCAGGCCCTTAAAGAAATCGTAGAGGCATCGGAATAGAAAATGGCTAAAATTATCATACCTTCACCCCTTAGAAGACATACGGACAATAGGCGTGAAATAGTTATGGATGCCCCGGATCTGGCCACGGCCATGAAGGGCCTGCTGGATCAGTACCAGGGGTTGAACTTTATTACCGAGGAGCCAGAACTGCTGTCCGTGTTCGTAAATGGCAAGCTTGTAGAGGGCGGACAGGAGAAGTGGAAAGAGGTTGCCTTAAACGACAACGATGAGGTAACATTAATTATACCTATAGCTGGTGGATGATGGAAAAGAATCAAGGTAGCAATCTTGCCAACATAGAAGAAATTCATATCCCCAAGCAATTATGGCAACAAATAAAGGATCATTGCCGTAGAAAGCTTGAGGGAAAGTATCTTCCAGGAGAAACAAAGGTAAAGCGTGCCTATGGTCTCCTAGCAGGCACGGTGCACGACAAGTTTGCCTCTTGTCAGAAGGTATTCTTCTTCAAGAAGAATGCCCGCATGGTTGAGCCCCTCAAGAGCTACATGGATTCAGTGATGGAGCGTTACGCAGTGGCCTCCAAGACTCCCCTGTCTCAAAGGGGGTGGATTACAGACCCAGAGGAACTGCGACAATGTTATGAAATGTGTGACAAGGAGGGGCTTACTGCCATTGGCACCTATCATATGCACATTGTCCCCTGGGATCACGACCCTCTGCGGGATACCCCAACAAAACTTGACAGGGTACTTGCCAAAAACTCATCTCTATATTGTTTCATCGTTTCCATGGTAGACCCTGAAAAGCCCATAATTCGAGCCTTTTACGAAGGAATCAAAGAAAAAGAAGTACCGATTGTGTTCACTTAACCCCTTTTTTGAAGAAATTTATACTTCTGGAAACGTCTTGAAGCAGATTGCCTTTAAATAAGGTAACAGCTGCAATTTTTTTATTCCTATATGGTTACAAGCTAGTGTAAAATGTCTCAAAAGGCCTTTGAATCCCTTGTTAAAGGGAGGTTTTGGCCCAAATGGTCTTCCGCTGCAATTGATTGTTAAGGTCTAGTGGGGGATTCGACCAGGGATTTTAGTGACAGATTTGGAGGGGTTCTCACCAAGTGGTAGTACATCCATTTGACTTTCAATTCAATCAGGATCAGTTCAGCACCCCAGAGTTGAGGGCCATATTTGATGAAGAGGCGGTCATACAGCGATGGCTCGATTTTGAGGCTGCGTTGGCAACTGCCCAAGGTGAGCTTGGTGTCATCCCTAAGGATGCTGCAAAGGAGATAGCCTTAAAGGCACGCCTTGACGCCCTTGACCCTTCGCTCATAAAGGATGGCTACCGAAAGAGCAGGAATTCCCTGATTCCTGTGATAAAGGCGTTAAAATCGGCATGCAAGGGAGATGCAGGTCAATTTGTGCATTACGGCGCCACAACCCAAGACGTAATCGACACCGCACAGGTGATTGGCCTCAGAAAGGCCCTGTCCATAATTTATCGCGACTTGTTTTCTATCGAAGACAACTGTCTTGGCCTGATTGAAAGATATGGCTCTGTTCCTATGGTGGGCAGGACCCACGGGCAGCAGGCATTGCCCATAATATTTGGTCTCAAGGTAGCCACATGGCTCAAGGAGAACAGGAGGCATCTAAATCGAGTCAAAGATGTTTATGACAGGCTGGATAAGGGGCAGTTTGGCGGGGCAGCCGGAACCCTTGCGGCCCTTGGCAGTAAGGGGCCCCAGGTTGCAAGACGCACCATGGCCCTTTTGGGACTCAAATATGATGCCCTTTCCTGGCATACCAGCAGGGACGTGGTTGCAGAGGTTGCCAGTGTGCTTTCCATGGTTACGGCCACGCTTTCAAAGATTGCCAATGAGGTGTTTCAGTTGCAGCGTCCTGAAATAGGCGAGTTGAGGGAGCCTCCTCCCCAAGGGGCCTCAAGTTCCACCATGCCCCAGAAGAGTAACCCCGTGATCTGTCAGCGTGTAATGGCAATCTTCAAGCATGTGAGGATGCTGGCCCCAGTGGTGGTGGAATCCATGTGCCATGAGCATGAACGTGACCCCAGGTGCCTTTGGGCAGAGTGGATGGCCATGCCCCAGCTGTGCATTCTTACCGGGGCTGCGGCCAGCTATATGAAGGATGTGTTGGGCCATCTGGATGTGAGGGAATCCCAAATGAGGGGGAACCTTGCATCTGCAAAGGATTTCATCACCTCTGAATGGCTCATGTTTAGACTGGCTGATAAGATGGGCAAAATGCGTGCAATGGAAAAGTTGCGCGGTCTCCTGGCCAGGGTTTTAAGGGAAAATCGTTCCCTAAAAGAGATGTTGCTTGAGGATGAGGATCTGGGCGGCCTATTAAGTGAAGAGACACTCGATGTGCTGGAAAGGCCAGAGCTTTATATAGGTCAGGCGGAAAAAATCGTTCAAGATGCAGTGAAAGATGTGTTAGAGGCGCGCAATCTTGGGCCAAAGGGCCTTTCATGAAAAATGTATCCATATAAAGGGCATTTTCAAAAGGGCTCTGGCGGTTGCGATTTGG
>JAADCZ010000025.1 GCA_013154175.1 Thermodesulfobacteriota bacterium | reverse complement strand
TTAGCATGACCCTCTACCCATGGATCTTGGCATACTATCATGGGCCAGAGGCAACAGGTGTGTGGGGTGCCTGTTGGGGTGTGGTTTCTCTTGCAAATCCATTGATACTCGGGGTACAAAACTTTCTTGGGCCACGAATCGTCAGGGCCTATGCAGAGTTTGGCATTAGCGGACTCAAGTTTCGCGTAAAGTGGGACAGCGTCCTGTTTTGTATGCTGGTGCTTCCCTTTGTCGCCTTGTTCTTGAGTGTTGGCGGTGAGCTTACAGTCATGTTTTATGGGCAAAAGTACTTTGGCTATTCCAAGGTTGTTCAGATTCTTGCCTTGAATTTGGTAATGATGGCGGTGTGCTATCCCTTTTCCTATGGTCTGCTGGCAATGGAGAGGGTAAGGACCTACTTTATGGCAAACATTGTTTCATTGATAATCACAATGTCTTGTGGTATTTTTCTCGTACGTGCCTATGGCCCGTTGGGAGTAGCCTTTGGCCTTATGTTAGGCGTATCAATCACCGCCGCAATTATAATTTATTGTTTTTTCAGATCCTCCAGGATGGCTTCTTAAATGGACGATATTGCGAGAAGTGGAACATGCAGAGAGCTATGGTTCGTAATTCCATTTCTCCTTTTTATTTTCTATCTTGCCACTCCCTATAATCTATCCTGGCCGAGGGATGTAGAATACAAGAAGAACATCATCCAGGTCAACGAGGCCATTTCCCGCATGGAAAGGGGCAACATTGGTAGGAGGGCAGGCCTTGTCATCCTTGCTGCCTTTGGGGTCTTCTTGCTCGCCCGCACCCGAAATCGGTTCCGCATAAATGGATTACTTGGTCTGCTTCTCATCGTATATGTGCTCTGGTCAGTATTAAGTCTACTCTGGTCCATCGATCAGATGTTCACCCTAAGGCGTCTTGTAACCTTTCTCATACTGTGGTTTGCGGCAATAGCCATGGCAGCCCGGTATTCAATTAAGGAGCTTGCCATCATTGGATTTTGTATTTGTGGTATTACGGGCCTTTTGGGTTTTGCCAATGAGATAAGGTTACACACCCTGGATCCTTTTAACGAATCGTGGCGTTTTTCAGGTGTTTTTCATACGGTCACAATGGGGTGGAATTGTGGTCTGTGGGCACTTTGTTCCTTTTATCTTGCCACCATATCCTCGAGTAGGGGGGCAAAGGCCTTTTTTTATGGAGCCATGATGGTGGCCCTAGTGTTGCTGCTTCTTACAAAGAGCCGAATGGCAGTTGCCTCAACCTTTATATGCCTGACCCTGTTTTGGTTTATGGTTTCGTCTGCCCGGACAATACTTGCCACAGTCATGCTGGCCCTGGTAGTCCTTTGTTCGTCATATCTGGTTCTTGGAGACAAGGTCATTGAGTATGGTGAGGCAGCCACCACCCTTGGACGTGGAGAAAGCGCCAGAGAGAGTGTTGGTACCCTAACGGGAAGGCTTCCGTTGTGGAAGGAGTGTTTTAGATGGGCCGTCAAACGGCCAATTCTTGGTTACGGATTCAATACCTTTATCAGTCCCAAACACTATGTGGAGATTACAAAAAACGTGGGTTGGACCCCGAGCTCCATTCATTCAGGCTATATAGACGCCCTTATGGGTTTAGGTTTCGTGGGGCTTTCAGTACTTCTAGGAGTGCTTGCTGCTGCCCTGTTTCGGGCATTTACCCTGGCAAAGAATAATGTTTCTTACACCTTGGTCTTTTGCTGTCTCATCTGGCTCTGTTACAACATTTTCCTTGAGGCAAATCTCCTCATAAGGCCCACCTTTATGACTTTTGTGATGTTGATGTTTCTTGCGCACCTGGCCTTTTTACCTGCGGAGAGGGCAGAAGCTGGCATCTGATGGCCGAGATTACCGCCACAGTCGCCATTCCTTCCTATAACAGGGCACAACAACTCAAGCAGGCCCTGGCCTGTATGACCAGTCAGGAAACCAATGGAAACTTTGAATATGAAGTGTTGGTGATTGACGATGGCTCCACCGACGAGACTCCAGATGTGGTCGAGGAGGTGGCAAGAGAGTCCAAGGTGCCGGTCCGCTATGTCAAGGGGCGGGGAATGGGGTACACCCATGCCCTCAACACGGCGGTTTCGAAATTTAATGGTAAATGGTTGGCCTTCTTTGATGATGATCAGCTGACCCATTCAAAATGGTTAAGTCAGCTCCTTTCTGCAGCTTCAAACCAGGGGGCAATGATGGTTGGAGGGCCGATAGAGCTGGAATTGCCAAGGGAACTTTTGGATGCCATTGGTCCGGTTTGTCGAAATATCTTTGGGGAATACCCCCCAAGATGCGTCAAGGGGGCGGCCTGCCAGGCTAAACCCTTGCCTCCAGGTGGTAATCGCCTGGTCCATAGGAGTGTCTTTGAGAAGATAGGAAGTTTTGACGAAAAGATGCTTACCGGCGGATGTGACAGGGACTTTCTTTTGAGGGCATGTGATGCTGGAATAACCATGGGGTGGGCGGAAAGGGCTGTTGTCAGGCATCTGATAGATCCCAGCAGGTTCACTCCCGAGCATATAAAGTGGTACAGTCTTCAGTGGGGATGTTCCTTTGCCTATATAGATCGTAAACGTTGGGGCAGACTCAAAACGACTCTAGCATGCATTGCCAGAATCGGGCAGGCACTGATGGTGAATCTGCCTCTCTATCTTTATTTCAGAGCAAGGGATGATAGACGCAGCATGATGGATTACTATGCCCTGCTTTGGCGCTGTCTTGGCTATACGCGTCAGACCCTGAGGCTTCTTATGCCAAGGGTTTTTGCCCAGGAGGATTTTTTTTCAAAGGTGGAATTCAGACGAATTAGAAAAACTTCAAATAATGGCTCAAATCTTGAATAAATCATGGGTTAGCAGGTGGTAGGCAAGGCCTATCTGATTTGTCAAAGGTGAAAAAATCAAAGTTATTTCGATAAATTAACGATTTTTAGAATGTGAAATTTGAAATGGGTCCATATAGAGCAGTGAAAAAGATAGACAAAAAGGTAGAGTTGAAGCGACATTTTGACGAACTTGCTCCTAGGCGCGCCAAGTGGAGAGAGCGAGGGCGGTACTATCATAAGGAGATCGAGCGTTATCTGAAGTTTCTGATTCCAGAAGGTGCTTCTGTGCTGGAGATAGGCTGTGCAACAGGTGACCTTCTAGCTGCCTTGCGTCCAGGCAGAGGGGTAGGGGTCGATATAAGTCCAAGAATGGTGGAAGAGGCCCAAAAGAAATATCCCCACCTGGAATTCAAAGTGGATGACCTTGAAAACCTGACTATACAGGAAAAGTTCGACTACGTCTTGGTCATGGACACAATTGGCCACGTAGATGACATACAGGAGGCGTTCAAACAGCTACACAAGGTGTGCAAACCCGAGACGAGGGTAATAATAGGCTACTACAACTATTTTTGGGTGCCAGTCATCAAGGCAGCCGAGGCCCTTGGCCTAATGATGCCCCAGCGGCTTCAGCACTGGCTACCCCTGGAAGATATTGCAAATCTTTTATACCTCGAGGACTTTGAAGTCATAAAAAAGGGTTACCGCACGCTGCTGCCTGTGTATATCCCGTTGATATCAAGTTTCTTCAACCGATTTTTGGCAAACATGCCATTTTTCTGGAAGCTTGCCCTCAATGAGATAATCGTTGCCAGACCAATTCGCCTGAGAAAAGAGCCTCGAGAGGTTACTTGTAGCGTTGTGATTCCGTGTAGAAATGAAAAGGGAAATATTGAGGCTGCTGTAAAGCGTTTACCGAAGTTGGGCAAACATACGGAAATCATCTTTGTGGAAGGGGGTTCCACAGACGGGACATATGAGGAGTGCTTGAGGGTACAAAGGGCCTATCCCCATTTGGACATAACCGTGCTGAAACAGGATGGAGTTGGCAAGGGTGATGCAGTTAGAAAGGGATTTGGAGCGGCCAAGAATGACGTTTTGATGATTCTTGATGCAGACCTCACTGTGCCACCTGAGGATCTGCCAAAATTTTTCAATGCAATTGCAACGGGTAAGGGAGAGTTCATTAATGGTTCCCGCCTTGTCTACCAGATGGAAAAGCACGCAATGAGGTTTTTGAATCTGTTGGGCAACAAGTTTTTTAGCCGTGCCTTTACCTACCTTTTTGAGCAGAGGATACGTGATACCCTATGTGGTACCAAGGTCTTATGGCGTGAGGATTATGACAAGATAAGCCAGGCCAGGGCCTACTTTGGACGCATCGACCCCTTTGGGGATTTTGATCTGTTGTTTGGGGCTGTTAAGCTTGCGCGAAAGATTGTTGAAGTCCCAATTCGTTATAGGGAACGGGCCTATGGCACAACAAATATCAGCAGATTTAGGCACGGGGTGCTGCTGCTTCGGATGGTTTGGCTAGGTCTTTGGAAAATAAAGTGGATATAGAAATATCATTGCCTATTTGAAAATAGGTAAGTTTACCTTAGGATATATACATTTTATGTATAACTGCTATAATTTTATCACATTTAATATTTGTTTTGTTTTTGACGATAAAAAATAAATATAGGCCAAGTATTCTCACGATTGTTACCATAGAAAAAATTTCATATAAAGCTTGGCTGGCTCTACCCTGAGGAGGTCCAAATGATAAGTTTTCGCTCTGGTTGCAAGATGGCACTTGCGAACGTGAGCACAGTTTTGATTTTATTCATGCTGGTTTTGCTCACAGCGTCACAGGTCCATGCCCAGACCTACTATGTTGATGCCATTTCTGGAAACGACGGTTTTTCAGGCATCTCACCCGATATGGCATGGAGGAGTCTTAGAAAGATTAGTACAAAGAGATTTCAGCCAGGGGATCAGGTCCTTTTGAAAAGGGGCCAGGTCTTCCATGGAGCACTTAGCATTGTTAGTTCGGGCATTGACGGTGCTCCAGTGGAGATCGCTGACTATGGCGATCCAGAAGCTCAGCCACCAATCATAAATGGAACCTATTCTCTTCCCTTCAGGATTAACTGGATGTGGGTGGCGCCAAACATTTATAGAAGCTCCCCTGCACCCTGGCTTAGGGAGCCGCACATTCTTTATTACAA
This sequence comes from Thermodesulfobacteriota bacterium, assembly GCA_013154175.1. GTDB lineage: Bacteria > Desulfobacterota > Dissulfuribacteria > Dissulfuribacterales > QOAL01 > JAADCZ01. The sequence goes on along the minus strand of JAADCZ010000025.1, from coordinate 6,901 downwards.
TGGTGCAGCAAAGCCTCCCCTAACTACGCTTAGGTTTAATTACGTTCCAGCCAACCTCAGGCCTGGTGCAGTGCTTCTTCAGCTAGATGGCCTTTATCGAAACTTTTTGGTCACCTCTGTTAATGGCAGCCTAGTCTCAGGTATAACCTTTTTTAAGATAGAACCTGACAAGCAGGTTTATGTTAGGCAAATTGAAAATGGCCGTGAAAGGCAGTGGCCATTTACATTGGGTAATCCTCAGGTGGTTACAGATATGAGCGCTCTGCAGGCACCAGGAGATTGGTACTGGAATCCTGTGGAGAGGGCCATTTATCTTTATTCTGATGTATCTCCTCAAGAGGCCGGTATTAGCGTGGGATACCAAAGCAGTGGCATCCGGGTGACAAATTCTTCGTATGTCACCATCAGGAATATAATGGTACAGGGCTTCAATGAGACGGGAATAATGATATACAACAGCAGGAACGTAATTCTCAGAAATGTCCATGTTACCGGTATTGGCTCAGGTGGGCACAAGTCTGGAATATTGCTGTTTAATTCATCTAACTGTTACGTACTCGACAGTGAGGTGGATTCCATCCTGGGTAATGCCATAGTTATTTATTCCTTTGGGCACCCAACCTCACCATGGTCACGTTCTTGGACAAACACTATTATGGGCAATCATGTGCACGACGTAGGATCTGCTGGAATTAGTCTGTCAACGGATTTTCCAAAACAGGCCTCTCTCATACAAAACAACATTATTGAGGGCAACGTTATAGAGCGGGTGAATCAGTACACCTATGATGCAGCTGGTATCTACACATTAAATATTGGTACAGGTAATGTGATTCGCTCAAATACCATTTTGTCCTGTGGTACATACAATTTGAGAAGTGCCGGAATCATGCTGGATTCCGGGTCGGGCCCAACCATTGTTGAGAAAAATACCCTTGTGAACAACTCAAATGGCGCCATGGCAATAACCGATTCGGGTCATTCCATCCTTTTTAATACAATGCAGAATAACTGTGTATCTTCGTGGGATTGTGCCCAGATAATCATGTTTCCAGTAAGGGCAAATGCGTCCCAGTGCAGGGTCGAGCACAACCATATTGAGGCTGGTCCAGGTCAGAAGCTCATTCTCAAGACCAAAAACCCAGCCATGGGGGAACTTCCAAGCACCTTTGATTATAATGAATATGTTGCTATTGATCCCTATCCATTCTGCTGGAGCAACAACTGGCAGTGCAGCCAGTGGGTTGACTTCTTCACGTGGAGAAACAACTTTGGGTTTGATGTACATTCCACAATGACAGTAGGGACTGTAGAAGAAGAATAGTCTTTCTTCAGCCGCGGCAGTCCAACTGCCTTGGAACCATAACGAAACTAAAACAGGGCCAGAGTTCTTCTGGCCCTCTAATATTTATAAGAGATTAATTGTAAATGCGGTGTGGAAAGATCGTCCATTCTGTCATAGCCTTGGTCCAAAAATATGGCACCAGTCTGTATGTGTTCACTCTGTTTGCCTTTGTTGTGGCAGGGCTAGTCTATTCCTTTTGGCTGGGAGACAGTTTAAAGTTCCCGGATGAGCGCCTTTATCTATCCATTGCCGAAAATATTGCCAAAGGGCACGGATTTTCATTTGATGGCATAACACCAACAGCTTTTTTCCCCCCGGTTTATCCATTAATTCTGGCTTTATTTATAAAACTGGGGTTTTCCATCCCCTTATTGCGTTTTTTGAATTTTATTTTTTTGGCCGCATCCCTTGTCACAATTTTTTCGATCTTAAAGACACAAAATGGTGATATAGGAATTGGGCCTGCGGCATTTCTAATGGGTGGATATGGAGTCCTTTTTTATACTGCAGGCACCTTTTATCCCCAGACTCTATTTACATTTGTTTTGCTTCTAATTGTGCGGGTGGCCATACAAAGGCCATTTGGGGTGCGAGAGGCTATGATTTTTGGCTGTTTGTCTGCAATGCTTGTCTTGATTCATGGTACAGGAGTCTTTGTTCCTCCAGTTGTGGCAATTTGGCTTTTTATGACATCCCAGCAAAAGAAGAGGATGCTCAAACTTTTGTCAATAAGTGTTTTGGTAGCCGTCATCTGTATGTCCCTATGGACATTTCGTAATTATAAAAGGTTTAAGAGCTTTATCCCTTTGACCACACATGGTGGAGACACCCTTTACATAGGTAATAACCCCAACACGTCCATTTCTTATTGGTATGATTATGTAAATGACAAGTTTTATCAAAAGGTTTCAAGGCTTCCGGAACAAGAGCAAAACAGAGAGTATGTAAAACGCACTCTGAAATTTTGGATAGAAACGCCATCTAAGGCAATAAAATTATATTTCCTCAAGTTAATAGAGTATTTCAACTATAAAAACAATCTGTGTATTAAGGCTGAATTTAGTAAATGGCGTGGCCTTTTCATGTTTATCACCTATTATCCATTGTTATTGTGTTTGGTGATAAGGCTACTTTACGCTAGAAAGATACCGTTATCGGACATAGAAAAATTATTTGTAGCTCTCTACCTAGTTAGTGCCTTTTTTCATGCCCTTTTCCTCCCCAGAATACGCTTCAGACTTCCCTACGATGTAATTTTAATTGCGCACATAGGTTTAATGTTTTCTATTGTCGCTCGCCAATGTTGGGGTGGCAGGGAAGTCAATAGTGGAGATGGCCTAGTATATGTCCAAGATATTGGTTTGGCCAAGAAACAGATATCTACTAAAGATTAATTGGACGGGTTTAATATACTGCTTATGGAAGTTTAGGTCTTTAACCCTTATCCCCTTCAAAAACACATGGATAAGGGCAGAAAAAGGCAGCACGGTCGAAGGAGAAGGCATACTTTTGCTGGGAATCCAGTGGGAATTGGGGCGCTATATGCCCTCTCAATTGGTTATGCGGGCTGGAGCGAAGGTCAAGGTACATGAAAAATTTAAGATTTATTCAGGTCATTCCATCTGGGTAAATCAAAATGCCTGCCTTGACCTAGGAAGCGGATATATAAACAACAACTTGAGTATATCTTGTTTCAAAAGTATTCAAATAGGCAGGAATGTTGCAATTGCTGAAAACGTGGCCATTTGGGACAGTGATTGCCACTGCACAGGAACAAATATCAAGACCGCGCCTGTAAAGATAGGGGACAACGTCTGGATAGGGCTAAATTCCGTGATATTGAAAGGCGTTACAATTGGAGAGGGAGCGATAATTGCAGCTGGATCTGTGGTCAACAGGGATGTTCCTCCCTACTCCTTGGCGGCGGGTGTCCCAGCCGTAGTGAAGAAAAAATGTGAGAATAGATGTAACCATGGCAAAAATCTTTGAGTACTGTAACCGGGATCTTTTGAGTTATTAAACTGCCTCGGTGAATCCACGACTAGCAGCGAACGGAAAGGGAACATGAAAAGAGACATATTGATAAGAAAGCGGATACTCGTCACAGGCGGGGCAGGGTTCATAGGCTCCCACCTGTGTCAGAGACTACTGGAGGAAGGGCATGAAGTCCTGTGCGTTGACAATTTCTATACGGGTACCAGGGAAAACATCATACATCTTTTGAACAATCCCTTTTTTGAGGTAATGCGACACGACATAACGTTTCCACTCTACGTGGAGGTGGATGAAATCTACAATCTTGCATGTCCTGCCTCTCCAGTCCATTATCAGTTCGACCCTGTTCAGACCACAAAGACATCCGTTCACGGTGCCATCAATATGCTTGGCCTTGCAAAACGCCTGGGCGCCAAGATATTTCAGGCATCCACCTCTGAGGTCTATGGCGACCCAGAGATACATCCCCAGCCTGAAAGCTATTGGGGAAATGTGAATCCCATTGGGAAGAGATCCTGCTACGATGAGGGGAAACGATGTGCGGAAACCCTCTTTTTTGACTATCACCGTCAACACGGGGTTGAGATCAAGGTTGGGCGCATCTTCAACACCTATGGGCCTCGAATGCATCCCGATGACGGACGCGTGGTGTCCAATTTCATAGTCCAGGCCCTTCTGTCAAAGCCAATAACCATCTATGGTGATGGCAAGCAGACTCGCGCATTTTGCTACGTTGACGACCTGGTGGATGCAATCATAAGGTTTATGGCCACGGACGAAGACGTTACCGGCCCAATAAACCTTGGAAATCCCCATGAAATTACAATTGTTGAGCTTGCAAAGATGATAATCGAGCTGACGGGTTCAAATTCTGAGCTGAAGTTCGAGCCCCTTCCATCAGATGACCCAAGAAGGCGAAGGCCAGATATAACCCTGGCCAAAAAGATACTTGGCTGGGAACCAACAACACCAATAGAAGAGGGCCTCAAAAAGACCATAGAATATTTCAGGAATTATCTGTCATCTCTTGGTATAAAAAACAAATAAAAGAAGGAAGACCCTGACTTCATGCTGTTTCCTGACCGGGGACAGTGGCAGAAGAGAGACCTTGTGTTATATTTTTCATAAATTGTCATATTGTCAGCACTAAGGTAGCGACAAAGGACGTCCTTTTTATGATGAAATCGGTGAAGATGCACAAAATCAGGCCTGGCAACCCTCCTTCCAACTGGTGCCCCAAGGGTTTTGATACTGTGCAGGTTTCCATCTTTTGCCTTTTTTTGCTTATTTTCATTCTTTCCCCGGTTTCCTACAGTTTCTGTGCAGAAATATTCGTACCCGATGACTATCCAACCATTACCGATGCCCTGGAGATGGCAGAGGCCGGAGATACGATAATTGTAAAACCCGGTATTTACAGGGAACGCATCAAGATGAAGGCCGGTGTAAATCTTGTAAGTTACGCTGGCACCGATGGTGATGAGCTCGTGGAAGGTCCTGGGAAAAGGAAGGTCCTAAAGAGGGCCTTGCGGACCATTATCGACGGGTCCGACCTCAGCGAGCCTGGCTATCTGATTAGTTTCCCAACCGAGACTACCGAGCCCATGATGGTGGATGGGTTCACCTTTCAGAACATGCCCGAGTATGTGTCCAGTATCAATCTTTTCATGATGGAGATCAGGGCATGTTCCCCGCGGGTGGTGAACAATATTTTCAAAGGTAATAAGACATGGGGCGGCATACTTGCCACCGGACTTGGAATCGGGATGGGGCCTCCCCTTGAGACCAAGGCAGAGCCATATATTGCCCACAACGTCATCTGCTACAATAACGGCCCTGGCATTGCCAATGGCAGTAACTCTGCAGCCAAGATCCTGGACAATGAGATATTTGGAAACAGATTCAAGGACTCTGCCAAAAGGCGCCATTTCGCACCAGGTATAGGCTTGAGGGAAAAGGCGCGGCCCCTTATCGAAGGTAACCTGTGTTACAATAATGGCGTTGGTATAGGAATCCTCAACCTTGATTCAAGCCCCGAGGCCCTAACGATACGCAACAATGAAATCCACCATAACGATATCGCCGGTATAAGCATTCGCGGGGTTGGTGGCCCTGGAATCGAGAGCTCGGTGCTCATTGAATTCAACCGCATATTCAATAACCTGGAGGTGGGCGTACGTTCCACCAAGACGACAAGTGTCACCCTTCGCTACAATGAAATATTTGGAAACAAGAAGTCTGGGATTAGCCTTTGGGATGTGAACAGGGCCATTATTGAAGATAACGAGATCTATTCAAACTACACAACTGGTATAAGGCTTTTGGCTGTACCAATGGCAAGGGTCAGGCGTAATCACATTTATGGGAACGTTACTGCAGGTGTGGACATAGTCAGCTGGGAGAAAGAGTGACGTGAAAGGGGCCTTTTATAGCGGCAAAAAAGGGCTTGCACTGGGCTTTTGGATTTTGTGCCTGTTTTTGGGTAGCCACGTTTTCGATGCAGATGCACGTCAGTTGAAGGTGCCTGCAAGCTACCCCACCATTCAGGATGCCATAAGGGATTCATGGCAGGGAGACACCATCGTTGTGGCCCCTGGCAGATATTCTGTTGCCTTTGACTCATTGATCATTCCAAAGGAGTGGAACATCACCATAAAGAGTGAAGCCGGCGCCCAAGAGACAGTTATTTCAGGGCGTGGAAATAGTCCAATCATAGTTGTAGGCGAGGGCAGCGGGGCTGTGATAGAAGGTTTTACCCTGGTAAGGGAAGGGGATCTTAAGGAAACCTTGAAGGGAGGCGCCATTTATTGCGCTCCAGGCTCTGCCCCTGTAATAAAGGCCAATATCATCCGTGGAAACCATGCCACCTTTGGTGGGGGCATCTTTTGCGATGTCCAGTCAAAGCCCACCATTGTGGATAATGTCTTTCTTACTAACAGTGCAAAAGTGGCAGGCGGTGCCATATTTACCGATCGTGCCCGGGCCCTTATTGCAAGAAACAGATTCCATGAAAACAGCGCCAGGGTCGGTGGCGCCCTTGCCAGCAATAGGGATTCATCCCAGGTGAGCAATAACATCTTTTGGAAAAATAGGGCTGTCTATGGAGGAGCAGCCGCATGTGACAGGGCTGCAACCATCTTTGACAACGACACCTTTGCCTACAACAGCGCGGAAAAAGGAAGTGCAATCATGGTAGAAAAGGGCTCTGTGCGCCTGACCAACCTCATAGTCTGGTACAACGAGGGTGTAAGTCTCGTCCTTAGGGGTATAGGTCCGGCAGCACGGCCCGCCTATTGTGATCTGCAAGATGGTGTCTATAAAGGCATAAACGGCAACATTTCAGCACGGCCCATGTTTGTCGATGGAGAAGAAGGAGACTTTCACCTCTTGCCATCATCCCCATGTATAAACAAGGGTTGTCCAGACCCATACTATATGGATAAAGACGGTTCCTATAACGATATGGGGGCTTATGGTGGGCCCTCACCACTGGTTGATTCTAAAATTCCCTATAAAGGAAGATAATCATGACGAGAAAAATGGTGTTTTTTGCCATGCCCA
>JAADCZ010000161.1 GCA_013154175.1 Thermodesulfobacteriota bacterium | reverse complement strand
TCCCCCAGTTAAAAAGGGAGGCCCAGGAGCTTTTCAAGAGTGTCAAGATTTTTAAACCAAAAAGCTCCAGGGCAGAAAGTGTGGAGAAGTTCCTTTTCTGTCAGCACAAGAAAAAGTAGCTGAATTGGCTGGACTCTACGTTCACATCCCCTTTTGCAAAAAAAAGTGTAGGTACTGCTCATTTGTATCCTTTGAGGGCATGGAGCATCATGAAAAGGAGTATGTATCTGCCATCAAACAGGAAGCAAAAATCCTTAGGGAGCAAGGATTTCTTGAAAAAATCCAAATAGATACCATCTATATTGGTGGTGGAACCCCTTCCCTGCTTGCTGCCCCAACTGCACGGGACCTCGTTGATTCCCTGATGGAGCTCTTTGCCATAGACAGAAAAGGGCTAGTGGAGGCAAGCCTTGAATGTAACCCTGAATCGGTAAATAAGCCCCTTCTTGAGACACTGAGGGATGCAGGGATCAACCGGATAAGCCTTGGCATCCAGGATCTGACAAGTGGCGGCCTTGAAATCCTTGGACGTATTCATTCGCCAGAAGATGCCATTAAGGCATGCAAACTCGTAAGGGACGTGGGCTTTGAAGAACTTTGCGTAGACATCATTTACGGCCTTCCTGGCCAGGACACGAGGTGGCTTTCAAAAACCTTAGTGCGCCTCATTGGCCTTGAGCCCACCCACATTTCCGCCTATGAGCTTACACTCGAGGATGGAACACCCCTGAAACAGCTTGTTACCAAGGGGGAAATCTCCCTTCCAAGCCAGGAAAGAAGCCTGGAACTCACCCAGTTTCTGGAAGATTTTCTAAATAAGCAGGGGTTTAGGCAGTATGAAATCTCAAACTTTGCCGTCCCTGGCCATGAATGCGTGCATAACATAAACTACTGGATGTGCGGCGACTATGTTGGCCTTGGCTGTGGAGCCGTTTCATTTATGGGCGGTACAAGATATTTCAACACAAAGGGTCTTCCAGAGTATATGAAACGTATCCAGACAGGAAGACTGGCCTTTGAGGAGAGGGAAACCCTTGATATCGAGGCCCGTTTCAGGGAAAGTTTTATCATGGGCCTTAGAATGACGAAGGGAATAGACAGGAACCTCTTTATCACCCGTTTTGGAATTGACCCTTTCAAATACTATGGAAAGAGCCTTGAAAGGATGTGTTCCCTGGGCCTTATGGAAGCAAAAGAGGAGCATTCCACCATACGTCTAACCAAGAGGGGAAGGTATATCTCTAATTACGTGCTTAGCTACTTTGTATGACAGATTCGTATGACAGGGCGCCTTTCACATTTGACTATGATTTTGGGGCTGATTCTAGCCCTTGGAGGATGTTCAAGCGTAAGGGAACGCTGCTCAAATGCCCTTTTAAGCCCGGACGTAAAGATAATAAACTACCATGTAAAGAAGCATTACGAATCCATAAGGACCCTGGCCAACAGGCTTTATGCCAAAAATCCCTGTTATGAACCCGACCCTGAAAGACGAAGGGCAAAAATCAGGGCCATCTTTGGGGAAACGAGCCCCTACACCATTCCCTATGAGCTTCGGATATCCATGTCGCACCAGCTTCTCGAGGCATCCTTTGCCCCTACTCCCCCTGAGCGCGACAGGGTGCTTGTTTTCATTCTGGGACTTAAAAAGGGGGTAGATGAGGCCTACAACACAGGGCACGGCCCTTTCCTTACAGGATGCCAGATAGATGTCAAAAGGCTCGAAAGGCTCTACAGCAACATCTCCCAGGCAAAATGGCGCCTCAAGACCTACAGGGACCAGGGTGGTCACCTCATGTTCATTACCAACCAGGCCCTTGACAATGGCTACATAAATATGGGATTTGAAGTAATCTTGACGCAGATGTTGACGCGAATTCAAGATGATATTTATCTTAGGAGCGGGCTCGAAAGTAACCTTACTTTCAGGCTCAGCACCATATTCTTATCGATTCTTTAAAAATAACGCCATTTTTTGGATAAAGGAGCGCAAAAAATATGTCCCAGGGACCAGAATCATATCTTGACGACTCGAGACAACTTACAGACGACAGCACATTCTGTTTTTCTTGCACCCCTGAAAAGAAATGCTTCACAAGGTGCTGCTATGACATCAACCTGGTACTCATGCCCTATGACATCCTCAGGCTCAAGAACAAGCTGGGGATGAAGTCAGGGGATTTTCTCAAAAAGTACACATCGGTCCACGTTGGTTTCGGCTCGGGCCTGCCCGTCGTTGTGCTCAAGATGGACGGGCCCTATCTCAAATGCCCATTTCTTGAAGAGGGAAAGGGTTGCACCGTTTATGACGCTCGTCCTGGTGCCTGCCGCACCTACCCCCTTGCCCGCATGGCAAAACGCAGCAAGGATTCAGACCAGGTCGAAGAGTTTTACTACATCGTCAGGGAGCCAGACTGTCATGGTTTCAGGGACTGCAAGGAATGGACAGTCAAGGAATGGAAGGAAAACGAAGGCATTGAAAAATACAATGAAATGAATGACATCTTCGGTGAGCTCCTCCAGGCCAAGACCGAATCTGGCATTGAACACCTAAACGCCGACCAGATAGAGATATTTTATATGGGTTGCTATGACATCGATGCCTTTCGCCAAAGTTTCCTCGAAGGACCAAACCTGGACAGATACATGGAAGATCCGGAACTCATAGAGCTTATTTCCAAGGATGAAGAGGAACTTCTAAAATATGGAATGAGATGGGTAAAGAAAAAGCTGTTTCAAGGAGGATGCCTGGCCTGTGGAAGCGCAAGCGCGTGCAGCACGCAACAAAAATGACAAGAAGACAGGAGATAAGAAGGGCAAGGGGCTGAAGGCCTTTTTCCTCGGCCCCCTGACTGTCATAGGAAGCCTGCTACTGTTCAGGCTTGGTCTGGACATTTTTGCCCAGCGCAAGATGGAGCAGTATGAGGCAAGAAAAAGAGATAAAGGGCAGGAAGCCACGGAGCAAGAAAGGAGGTAAGAAATGGCGCTAAAGGCATATATCCTCATAAACACCCAGATTGGCAAGACTGCAGATGTTGTAAAACAGCTTAAGGAGATGGATGCCATCAAACATCTGGACATAATCATGGGGCCCTACGATATAATCGCCCAGGTTGAGACAGACTCCCATGAGGAGCTTTCCCACATTGTGATGAAGAGGCTCCAGGCAATAGATGCAATCAGGCACACCATGACCTGCACTGTGGTCAATCTGGACCAAGAAGACTAGGAGGCTTTGGACAAAAAGGGGCACCAAGCCCAAGTCAGCTACCAGGCCGAACCTTCTGCACCGCCAGGATAAACTCAACCTCTGCCGCAGACATGCCAGTGGCCTCTGAAATCTCGGAGACACCAAGCCCCTTATTCATCAGCTCCAGAACCCGTTCCCGTCTGTTTTCTGTGTTTCGGTGCGTATCCGAAGCTGCCCATTCCCCTTTCTTTACTTCACTGCCATCTTTCAGGGTGGCCTCGAGCCTCTTGGCCAGACGCGCCTTTTCCTCCACAAGGGCCTGCAGCCTTTTGGCAAGCTCCTGGCTCTCCTTGAGCTGATCGATAAGTTCCTGCAATCTGTCTCCACTGAGGGCCCTTATGCGCCAAAAAAGCCATCCAAACAGGGCAAAGAGCACCAAATCACAAAGAATGGAGACAACGATTAGGACCTGTGAGGTATCCATGACGATTAAATCCTGACGTCTATATGTCGTGGAATGGTGGTTTCACTCGTGGCTGTCTGGGCTTTTTTGTCTTTAGGGGGGTCTGTTCCTGGGGCGGATGCATCTCGTTCTGAATGTAGGGTTACCCTGTCTTCGGAGAGGGTCGATTGGGCCTTGTGTTTGTCTTCATCGCCATCATTTTTGCCAGGATGTCCCCTCTTGCCCGTACCGCCACGTCGCCTCCCCTCCTGCCTTATGAATTCAGGATGAGGCCGAACTGGCGTGATATTAACGAGGGGGCTTATGTCCCGTACATATCCTTCTGGCATTCTTACCTCAACAAGTAACCCATGAGCCTTATATCCTCGATCTTGAGCGGGGCAAATTCCTTGTTCAGGCGCTTCAAAAGAGGCACCCTGTATCGCTCCAAGATATCTCCCTTTACCCCGGAAGAGATATCCAGCCCCTTCAGTTCCTGATAGATTATATCACGAAGCCATGCCTGACGCCTAATAAGTTTCTGTTTGGTCGAGGCATCTGGCACGACAAGCTCCACTTCGAGTTTGAAGAACACGAGCTCGCCGCCACTTTTGCCCGGAATAATGAAGGGAGCAAGATCCAGGGCCTCAAAGCCGTGGGCCGTTACCTTCTTTTCTGTCTGGGCAACTGGCTTGGCGACATTCTTGGCCGGAGCCTCTGTCTTGGCCGGGGTTGGCTGTGGGTTTTCAGGCTTGGCAGATACGGCCCCCTTCCACAACATCCAGAAGGTGAAGATACCTGCAACAAGCAGACACGAGGAAACACCGGTGATTATCCAGGGTACAAGGCGCATCAACAAACTGGGCTCAGGGGCCTGGGCCTCCTGTGGGGCCGCCTCACCTGCCTCGTCGCCCTCATTGTCTGGGCCTTCATGCTCGGGCCGTGACTTGGAGTCATCCTCATCAGACGAAGCCTCTTGCGCCACAGCACCCTCTGGATCTCCCTGGGATGCCGACCCCTCATCACCGGCAGCAGCACCGCCAGCTTCCTGGGCGGCCTGCTCCTTTTCTTCCTCTTGGCTTATCTCATCAAGAAGTTCGTCTTCGAAAAGTGGGATTTCCTCTGTTTCATCCTCTTCCCACAATTCGTCATCCTCGACAGATATGCCAAGGGCATCCTCTGAGGTGGCCTCGGTCTGGGAAGGGCCCTCTTGAGTCCCTGATTCGTCCGGGACATTGCTATCAACATCAGCCCCAATGTCATCACCAATGTCGTCGTCAATGTCATAGTCGACATCGATTGGAGCGTCATCCCCTTGGGGGAATGACTCCCCCTGTTCTTGGGCGAGGGAATCCAAGGACGAGGCGTCGGCTGGCTGTTCCACATTGAGGGACACCTCTTCTTCCAGGATCTCTTGTGCTTCCTGCTCGGACCCCGGACCTTGTTCCTTGGTGTTGACTTCTTCCATTTGGCGGCTCAACTCCTCTAGTTTTTTGCTAAAGCTGTCGTCAATTTTTTCTTCTGATAAGGCCTCGCCCATTTAACCCATGATGAGATCACGCAAATATTTTTTCTATTTTCTCGCTTAAGGTCTCTGGTGTAAAGGGTTTAACGATGTAATTGCTAACCTTTGCCTTGACCGCTTCGATGATGTTTTCCTTCTGGGCCTCTGCAGTGACCATGAGAAAGGGAATGTCCTTCAGTCTCTCATCTGCCCTAACCTTCTTGAGAAGCTCGATACCGGGCATTTTCGGCATATTCCAGTCGGAAACGATGAAATCTACCTGCTCCTTCTGAAGAATTTCCCATGCCACTGAGCCGTCATCTGCCTCGATGAAATTCTTGAAACCAAGCTGTGTAAGGATGTTTTTTACAATCCTGCGCATAGTGGCAAAGTCATCCACAATCAGAATCTTCATATCGTGATTAATGGCCATTTAGAGTGTTCCTCCTGACTCACTTTGGATTTTAGTAATTCATCGAACTTTTTCCCAAAATCCATAAATGGCTCAGCACTAAAAAATCTCCTTTATTTGAGATAATTCATTTTTATCAAAAATTTCTGCCAACTTTGCGCGGATGGTCATTACCGCCTTGGTGTGCATCTGGGAGATACGACTCTCTGTATATCCCATAATTTCACCGATTTCCTTCATGGTGAGATCCTCGAAGTAGTAGAGGGAGACCACGAGCTTTTCCTTCTCAGGCAGGGATTTGATGCAATCTACCACTATCTCCTTTATCTCCAGCATGTTGAGACGCTCAAAGGGATCGCTCTGGCCGTCATCTGCAATGAGGTCAAAGAGGTCTTCATCCGTTGCATCTGGCATCCTTCGCCTTATGGCCTCGATGTCCAGGAAGGTTATGCCACGAGTCTTATCGAGAAGCTTGTAATATTCATTGATACTGAGCCCCATCTCCTCGGCAATCTCCTCATCCTCGGGCACTCGCTCGAGGCGCTTCTCCAGACGTTCTATCACCTGCTCGAGTTCCGTTGCCTTTTTCCTCACTGACCGGGGTACCCAATCAAGATGCCTGAGTTCATCGAGCATGGCGCCCCTTATACGAAACTCCGCATAGGTCTTGAACTTTATCTTCTTGGCTGGATCGAACTTCTCTATGGCATCGATAAGGCCAATGATTCCAGGCCCTATCAAATCCTCAGGCAAGATGTGGGGCGGTAGCCTGCCGGCCAGCCTGTTGGCCACATAGTTTACCAGGGGAGAATACTTGATTATCAGTTCCTCCCTCTTTTCCGGTGTCAGGGCCTTGCCTTGTCCGAAGAACTCATCTGTATAGTCTTTGAGTTTAGGAGCTGCGCTTGTTCGTGCCATATCTATAGCCTCAACAGATTCTTCCAGAAAAATTTTATGTTACCGTCGTTCGTGCCTGCATCCAGCTTCAAGATATTGTCTGCAAGCAGCCTAATCCTCTGACTGGCCTTTGAATCAGGAAACAGTTCCAGGGCTGGCCGTTGCTGTCTCACCGACTTTGGGATGGATGTATCCTTGGGGATGTATCCCAGAAAGTGGAAAGACAGAAAACCGAGAAACCTGTCTGCAACCGCTGTAAGCTGTCTAAAGATTTTTTGGGCCTCATGACTGCTATTGGTCCAGTTGACCACTATTGAAAACTCCTTGACCATATACCTCTTGGACAAAACCTTTATGAGGGCATAGGCATCAGTTATGGAGGTAGGCTCTGGTGTCAAAATTATAACCCTGCTTTGGGATGCCATGTTAAAATACATGACAGTGTCAGAAATACCAGCAGAATTATCGATGAGCATTATGTCCACCGGCTCCTCCAGGGAATCAAACTCATTGAGCAGGAAGAGTTTTTCACTGTCATTCAGGTTACATAGCTCCTGAATGCCCGAGCTTGCCGGCAAGAGCCTTATGCCTCCCGGCCCCTCCATGATTACGTCCGACAAGGTTCGTTCACCAGAAAAAACATGCTGTATGGAATATTTGGGTGTAATTCCAAGCATTACATCAACATTGGCAAGTCCGAGATCCGCATCCAAGACCAATACCCTCTTACCCTTTTGTGCCATGGCTATGGCAAGGTTGGTGACTATGCTGGTCTTTCCTACCCCGCCCTTGCCGCTGCTGAAACACAAGACCTTGGGATGAGACGACTGAACCCGACTGCCCTGGCCTTTACTTTCCATGGCAGCCTGGTTGAACGAGCAGTAAGCCTTCCATTGCTTGAGTGTAGCAGCTTGATTCATAGGGACTCCGGTACCACAGTTTCTTTCTCTTTTGCATTACATCTAGGAACATCAAGAAGTCTCCCAAGCCCTCTCAGTGGCTCAAGGGTCAGTTCCGCTATCTCTTTGCCACTTGCACTACTTATGTCCTCAGGAACCCGCTGTCCGTTGGTAACATAAGAAAGAGGAAGATCGGCCTCTATCAAGGGAAAGACAGAGGCGGCCAAGGACCTGGTTTCATCAACCTTTGTAAGGGTCCAGCCTGCTATTGGAAACTGTTTGTAGAAACTAATTGCTCCCATAAGATCCTCTCTCTTACAAGTAGCACTAAGCATGACCTGTGCCATAAGTCCGGGTACAGAGTCGAAGAGACGCTCCAGTTCTGTCTTGTGGGAGGAAGTAAAAGGATTTCGGCCAGTTGTATCTACAAAGATAAAATCCTTATCCTTGTGGATGCCAAAGAGCCTCACGAGCTCCTTGTTGGTCTTGGCAGTGTAGAAGGGTATATCCATGAGGTTTGCGTACTTCTCGAGCTGCTCTGCCGCTCCCATGCGGTAACCATCCACGCATATGAGGGCTCCCTCCTTCTTGCAGAGGAATTTGAGCCTTGCAGCAATTTTGGCAAGCGTAGTCGTTTTTCCGACACCCGTGGGGCCAACAAAGGCCCACCAGCACCTCGTGCCAAGCTCCTCTGCAATAGGCCCCTGTCTGAGCCCCTTTGTGATAAAGGCCCTGAGGGCAGGAATCACCTTTGTCCAGCCCTTCTCACCCTCTGAAAGCCTTGAAAGAACGTTTCTGACAATAGCCTCGCTCTTTCTGTCTAGCCCAAGGCAGGAGGCAACGGTTTCATGAAGCCCCTGACTGCCGTCTCCCTGCCTCGCTGTGGCTCTTTCTCCCTCGTGTTCCCTTTGGCTCAGCCCCTCCACCACCTGGACGAGCCTTGCAACCTGGGCCTTGAGTTGAGCCATTTCCTTGAAAAGGTCTTCCTGGCCAGGGCCGACATCTGCCTTCTTGCCTGCCACCTCCTCCCTTTGGGGTTCAAAGGGGCGGCAAAGCCTGTCAACGTCCTTGTCGACGGCTGCGACTATTTCTACATAATTTATCCGTTTTCCGGTTTTTTTATCCCTTTCTGACCTGTTCTTGGTGCTAAGTATTACTGCATCGTCTCCAAGCTCTACCTTTACCTTTTCCAAGGCATCTGAAATGGATTTTGCCCTAAACCGCCTCAGCTGCATGATGCCCCTCCACTATCATTGATTCCATGTTACTCCAGGGTTATTACACCAACGGATTCAAGTCGGATGTTTCCAGGGATCTCCGAATGGGAGATCACATGTGCATCCGGGATAAACCGCTCGATAAGGCGTCTCAGGTGGCGCCTAACAGTGGGATTTGTAAGTATTACCGGAGCGAAACCCTTGCTCTCCGCCTCTTCCACACCCTTCTTGACAGCGTTGATTATCCTCTGGGCCGCTGCTGGATCCAGGGTGAGAAATACACCATGCTCTGTCTGCTGGAGACTGTTCCTGATTATCTCCTCGATCTGGGAATCGACTGTGAGCACCCGCAGGGTTTCATCCTCGTCGACAAAGGGCTTGACTATTGCCCTGCCAAGACGCTGTCTCACATATTCTGTGAGGATCTCTGGATCCTTGGTCATCTCGCCATAATCTGCAAGGGCCTCGGTAATGGTAAGGAGGTCACGAATGGAAATATTCTCCCTGACAAGATTCTGGAGGACCTTCTGGATAATCCCCAGATTGAGGATGGAGGTAACCTCCTCGACGGCCTTTGGACTCGTCTTGGCAAGGGTGTCGAGAAGACGCTGAACCTCCTGTCTGCCAAGGAGATCTGCTGCGTTCTTCTTGATGACCTCGGCAAGATGGGTTGCTATTACGGTTGACAGATCAACCACTGTGTAACCCGCAAGCTGGGCCTCTTCCTTCTGGTCTTCCCTTATCCATATTGCAGGAAGGCCAAAGGCGGGCTCTGTGGTTGGAATGCCGTCAATCTCCTTTCTCACATCCCCAGGATTCATGGCTAGAAGATGGCCAATCATCAGATTGCCCTTGGCAACGTCGATACCCTTTATGAGAAACCTGTACTGGCCAGGTTGCAGCTGGAGATTGTCCCTTACGTGAAGGGGCGGAACGATAATTCCCATCTCCTGGGCAAACTGGCGCCTGATGGACTTTATCCGCTCAAGGAGATCCCCACCCTGCTCTTCATCCACAAGCGGAATGAGGCCATAGCCAACCTCGAGCTCCAGTATGTCGAGCTGAAGAAGCCGCTCCACCTCTTCAGGCTCGGAGGCCTCTTCCTCGGCCTTGGCCTCTTCTTCTTTCTTCTCCTTGCCCTCGAGATCCTGGCTGACCCGCCTCTGCTCCTTAAAGGCCGTGTAGGCAAGAAATGCTATGCCGCCAGAAAGGAGCACGAAGGGTATGGTTGGAAGCCCGGGGATGAAGCTGAACAGAAAGACTATGACGCTTGTGACAGCCAGTGCCTGTGGGTGGGAGGAAAACTGCCTGATGAACTCCTTTCCCATACTTGTGGTCGAGGCTGCCCGGCTCACAAGGATACCTGCGGCAGTGGAGATGATGAGTGCTGGAATCTGGGATACCAGCCCGTCTCCAATGGTCAGGAGGGTATAGCTCTGGGCTGCGCTGGCTACTGGCATGCCCTGTTGCAAAACTCCAATGACGAAGCCGCCTATTACGTTTATTGCCATGATGATGAGCCCGGCAATGGCCTCGCCCCGGACGAACTTGCTGGCACCGTCCATGGCGCCGTAGAATTCAGACTCCTTTGCTATCTCTTCCCTTCTGCGCTTGGCCTCTGCCTCGTCTATGAGCCCGGCATTGAGATCTGCATCGATGGCCATCTGCTTTCCAGGCATTGCATCCAGGGTGAAGCGTGCTGCCACCTCTGCAATTCGCCCGGCACCCTTTGTGATAACCACAAAGTTGATGATGACCAGTATGAAGAAGACAATGGCCCCCACGACGAAGTTGCCTCCAACCACAAAGTGGCCAAACCCCATGATTATCTTTCCTGCTGCATCCACCCCTTCGTGTCCGTGGAGGAGAATAAGCCTGGTCGAGGCAATGTTGAGGGAAAGCCTGAAGAGGGTCGTTATCAGGAGCAAGGATGGAAACACTGGAAAATCCAGTGGTTTCAATATGTAGATGGACATGAGAAACACAAGGAGGGATATGGTTATATTGAGTGCCAAAAAAAGATCCAGCGCGGCTGCAGGCAAGGGAAGGATCATGAGCAACAGGATTCCAACCACGCCTGCCGCTGCAATGATGTTGCTCGTATCTACCTCTATCCCACTCCAAAAGGATCTTACTGCGTTAATAGCTGCCACTACCTATCCTCCTTAAGCCTTTGCCGAACCGGCCCTCTTGCCCTTGCCCTGAAGCTTGTAAACGTAGGCAAATATTTCAGCCACAGCCTTGAAGAGGCTTTCCGGAATTGTCTCGCCTATGTCCACAAGCTTGTAGAGACCCTGGGCCACTGGCTTGTTCTCGATAACAGGCACTGAATGTTGCCTTGCAATCTCGCGAATCTTGTCTGCTATGGTACCTGCCCCCTTTGCAACGACCATTGGTGCCTCCATCTTTCCTGGTTCATACTTGAGGGCTACGGCTAGCCTCGTTGGGTTGGTGATGACGACATCTGCCTCTGGCACCTCTTGCATCATGCGTTTCTTTGCCATCTCCCGCTGTATGCTCCTGATCCTCGACTTCACGTGGGGGTCACCCTCTGTCTGTTTGAATTCTTCCTTCACTTCTTGCTTGGTCATCTTCAGGTTCTTCTCGTGTTCGTATCTCTGGAACAGGTAGTCAAGAATAGAAAGCAATATCATTGCCAAACACGACTTCCAGAAAATCTCGAAGCTCACCATCCCTATGAAAGAGGCGATATTGTAGGGAGTCATGTCCAAAAGGGGCATTATATGCTCTACGCCCTTTGAAACTGTGGTATAGACAATCCAGCACACCACAATGAGCTTAAACAGGGATTTGACGAACTCCATTAGTGCCTGGAGGGAAAAGAGCCTCTTTATTCCCTGGGCAGGGCTCATACGTGAAAACTGGGGCTTCAGGGGCTCGAGGGTCAAAAGTGGACCTATCTGCAGGAAATTTGACAGTATGGACACAAGGGTGATGACAAGGAGAAGGGGTGCCAGGATGGTGGCAAACTGGATGAGCCCAGTAAGCCCCAGAGACCTCACGCCCGCCAGAGTCACAGGAAAGGAGTGGAGGTTTTCCAGATAGTAGATGAGCATCTGGTCAAGCCTCGTCATGAAGAATGCACTGCCCCAGTAGAGGGTAAAGAGGCCTGAGAGGAGCACGGAAACAGAGGCGAGCTCCCTGCTCTTTGGTACCTGCCCCTTTTTGCGGGCCTCTTCCCGCCGTTTCGGGGTCGCTTGTTCAGTGCGTTCCTGAAAGGACTCCTCTGCCATGCTCAGCCTCCCATTGCCCTAAGCGCCAGTGGCAACAGATGCACCGCCTTGTTGAGGGACCTTGCAAGGACAGGCCAAAAAAACTGCAGCGTAAGACCAAAGAAGAAGAGCCCCAAGGCAACATTGAGACTAAAACTCACCATGAGCATATTTATCTGGGGCACGAGCTTGGCCAGGATTCCAAGGCCCACCTGACTCAGAAAGAGTATGGCCATAACAGGGGCCATGAGCTTTATGGACAACACGAACATCTCATGGCCCATGAGCATGACAATCTTGTATAGGGTGCCATTTAGAACCAGGGTGCCAGGGGGAAGTATCTCAAAGCTTTCGTAAAGTGCTCTTAAGATGGCATGGTGTCCATTTGCCACAAGAAACAGCAGCAGGGCGATCATGTAGGCGAACTGGGCTACGATCACTGACTGAACCCCTGTCTGCGGGTCCATTATATTGGCAACACTTAGCCCCATCTGGACACCAACCATCTGGCCTGCCACCTGGAGCCCGGCAAATACAAGCTTTAAGAGGAGGGAGAGGATGATACCAACCAGCACCTCCTGCAGGACCAAAATGAAGAATCCAAGGGTGGTCACTGGAAAGATATCTGGGGAGAGATGGACGACTGGCGCCAGACACCAGGCAAGCATTAGGCTTATACACGCCTTCACCGTCATGGGGATTGTTCTCGAATCGAAAATGGGCATCATGAAGAACATCGTTGACACCCTCACTAGCACTAGGACGAACACCTTGTAGTGCAAAAGGATCCATGCAATGAAATCCTGCCCCATGACCTACTTTATAAACTGGGGAATGTTTATGATAATGTCCCTGGTGTAGTCCACCATCTTGTTCATCATCCAGGGAAAAGCCAGGAGCAGACCCAAGAGTACTGCTATTATCTTTGGCACGAAGGTAAGGGTCATCTCCTGGATCTGGGTGACTGCCTGAAAGATGCTCACCATAAGGCCAACCACCAGGCCAAGGCCCAGCATTGGCAGGCTGATGAGAAGGGTTATCTCCACTGCGTTCCTGGCAAAACCAACTACCATATCCTGAGTCATGGGTATCTCCTCCCTGGTTATGAAAAGCTTTGCAGCAGAGAGCCAGCAAGGATGTGCCAGCCATCCACCAGAACGAAAAGAAGAAGCTTGAATGGCAACGATATGAGCACTGGCGGCAGCATCATCATCCCCATGGAAAGAAGCACGCTGGAGACCACCATATCGATAATGAGAAATGGAATATAAAGGATGAAGCCTATCTCGAAGGCTGTCTTGAGCTCGCTAATCATGAAGGAAGGGATGAGGACCGACATGGGAATGTCGCTTTCATCCTTTGGATTGTCTATCTTGGCAAAATGGGCAAAGAGGGCCAGGTCCGCTTCCCTGGTATTTTTGAACATGAACTTCCTTAGGGGCCTCTCCACATTCTTGAGGGCCTGTTTGAAATTTATCTCGTCATTGAGATATGGCTGGATTCCCTGTTGGTTGGCCACCGTCCAGACAGGCTGCATGATGAAGAGCGTCAGAAAGAGGGAAAGGCCTATCAGCACCTGGTTTGGAGGCATCTGCTGGGTTCCTATTGCCTGACGAAGGAACCCGAAGACGATGATCAGCCTGGTAAAGGAGGTCATCATGAGAAGTATGGATGGCGCAAGGGACAGGACGGTGAGTATCAGGATGATTTCAATGGCAGCAGAAATCTTCTTTGGATCGTCTGTATTTTCGATTCCGATATTGATATTCGGGATGTGAACCGCCCATGCATCCCAGGGGGCAAGAAAAATCAGCCCCAAGAATATGGCCAGATAGAACCATTTTCTATTCATGGCCATCCTCCTTGCCCGATTGGGCCGCAACTTCCTCTGCCACAAACTCATCGAACCCCTTTGCACCCAGGGAGTCGAGTGAACCAAGCAGGGTGATCCCCTGCTCTGTCGAGCCAATGAGATAGTAGTTACCGGCCACCTTCACCAGGGAAATATAACGTTTGGGCAATATGGCCCTGTTCTCCACCACTTCAATCACGCCCTTTTTGGTGGACTGGGCCACAAGCCCCAGGCGCCGAAGGACCAGGGCCACTATGAACATTACCCCCAGCACCAGGGCCAGGGCTCCAGTCATCTTGGCTATGAGTTCTAGGCTATCCATTACCCATCATCCCAGGGACTTGACCCTTTCCTGGGGGCTTATGATCTCGGTGAGCTTTATGCCAAACTTCTCGTTGACCACGACCACCTCCCCCTTGGCCATGAGCTTCCGGTTCACGTAAATGTCCGCAGGCTCACCGGCCATCTTGTTAAGCTCTACTATGGAGCCTTGCCCAAGCTGCAAGAGCTCCTTTATCTGAAGGGTGCAGCGCCCCAACTCCACCTGCACCTCCAGGGGGATCTCAAGAAGGAAGTTTAGTTCCGGCTTGGTGCCAGGCTTTGCGTCCCCGCCCCCAGACAGCTCATTGAACTGTGCCGCAGGTGCACACTCCTTCTGTGGGGGCGGCTCTGGTGCTGCCTGGGCATCCTCTGGTAGGCCTTCGCTGACTGCCTTTTGGGCAGCGGCGTCCCCGCCCTCTGCAGCCTCCTTGAAGGCGTCAGACCAGTCTATGTCGTCTCCGCCACTGTCTGAAGCCGCCTCTGGGGCACCATCGCCTTCACTTGCTCCATCCTCACCACCAGCACCCTCCAGGAGCTTGTCCAGCTCGTCCTGGCTGACAGTCCCAGAGGCCTCCCCTTCGCCGCCAGAGTCCCCGGCAGCCTGGGCCTCCTGCTCCTGGGAGTCTTCTGAGCCTTCACCACCACCCTCAGCTTCTTCCTGTAAGAGTTTGTCGAGTTCTTCCTGGGTCAACATAATTAGCCTCTGCTGTTATTCGTCTATAAGTACTTCTTCTATCTTCAAGGCCTTTTGGCCCCTGTATATGCCTGGCAATCCCTTAAACTTGGGTTGTTCCTTGATGAGGGCAGTAAGCAGGTCATCCACCCTGGTATCCAGCTGGATTATGTCCCCTACCTCTAGGTCCAATATGTCCGAGCCTGTAAGCTCGGCAGTACCAAGGGGAACCTCGAGCTCAACGGGAACCTCCAGGAGATTCTTGAGAAGGGCCTTTCTCCACGCAGGGTCCTCTGCCTCATCCACCTGAAAGGACTTCTGGAGTTTGCTCTTTATTGGTTGGATGAGGCTCACAGGCAGGCACACATAAATGATTCCGCTCATCTCCTCTATGTCCAGCTGGAACTTGCACACTATCACTGCATCCTCATCCTGAATGATCTTGGCAAATTGTGGATTGATCTCGCTCCGGACATATTTGATCTTGACGGGATGCACAGATGCCCACGCCCTCATCCAGTCCTTCAGGATGGAGTTGACTATCCTTTTTATGAGTCTTTGTTCTATGGAGGTGAATTCCCTACCCTCTATTCTGCTCTGGCCTATGGTCGTGGAGCCAAGGAAAATCTCCACAATGCAGAAAACCAGCTGGGAATCCATGACCAACATGGCATGCCCCCTCAGGGGTTCCATCTTCAAAATGTGAAGACTGCTTGGCACAGGCACCTTCTTGAGAAAATCCTTAAAGAGCATTATCTCAATGGGCACGGCGGAGCTGTCCACCATGACACGCAATATGGAAGAAAGCGTGCTTCTAAGGCCCCTGTTGAAGTGATCATTTATGACCGCAAAGCCAGGAAACTTGACCCTGGACATGGCGGTGGCATTGGCAAAATCATAAGGGATAATCTCATCATCCTGGTCAGATGATGCCCCTTGATCCTCGGAGTCGGACTCTACCGCCTCATCCAAGCCGCCAAGCAGTGCATCTATTTCATCCTGGCTAAGAACCTGGGACATACCCTCGCCTCCTACTGCACGACAAACTGGCTAAAATAGACATCCTTGAGTTGCCCAGGGCCAATTATCCTGCTCACCCTGGACATGATTTCATCCTTGAGCCGCACCTTGCCCTCGATGGTGATGACATCCTCGAGGGTCTTGCTACTAAGGAGCAGCAATATGTCATTACGAATCTTGGGCAAGAACTGCTCCACGAGCCCCTTTGCCTCATCGTCCTTTACCTCCAAGGAGAGGGTGGCCTTTAGAAAGTGCCTCGCCTTGGGATCAGCAAGGTTCACGAGGAAGGGCTTTAGATCCACCACCACACCGATGCTCTCTGGCGTGGGGGCCACTATCTCCTGGGGGCTTTCATCCTGCTTTATCTCTTTTGCTATTTCCTCGTCACTAGGTGCTGAGAATAGAAGGAAGAAGGCCCCGGCACCCCCGATAATGATGAGTACCAAAAGGGCTATGATGATGATTAGGAGCTTGGAGCCACCTTTCTTCTCTTTCGCTTCCTTTGCCTCTGCCTCTGCCTTTTCCTTTTTTTCTTCCTTTGCCATTAGAGTGCTCCAGATTTTGTCATAAATTTGTCAGGAACTAGTTGAGCAACCACTGTGCCAACTAGCCTCACAAAAACTAACCCTCTGAAATGACAATTAAATCATGGGAAAAGGCCACATGAAGAAAATCACTAGCCCAAAGGCCCCTTTAGGATGCGTCAGCTTTATGACGCTCTTGGAGGAAGAAATATGGAGACAACGCCTTTTGCGTGAATCAAACCCCTTGAAATGACTGAATAATTTGAAACATTAAATCTTTTAATAAAGCCTTCAAGGTCACGTTCATAAAGGACGACAATACTGCCCCAAGGGGCGGACTCCAGATCTTGTAACCTGCGAATGAGATGAATCCCCTGCGGATAGTATCTGCTGAACAATGAATACTTAAGCCCATCTCCGTCCCACTTGAGGCCTATCAGATACACCCCCTTAGAAACCTTTACAGAACCTTCAGTGGCAGCCACGAATTGCCTGCCAGACTCCCTGCGCGACAAACCTGGCTCAGTCACCAGGGTGAGTCCTGTGGTGAGGACAAAGAGGGTGACACAGAGCGAAACAAAAAAGGTGAATCCTTCCTTCACCCTCACTCTTTGACTGGCTATGAAAAGGCCCAGGGCACAGGTGAACCAGAGCCCTATGGCCCAGATTGGAACCCTCGACTCCAGGGGGTCAAAAAACCAGAGGGTCGATACAGACACGAGCCCCATCAGGTAGAGCCCTCGAACCACCCGTATGGCCCTGGCCCAAAAAGCAGACTCGAGAGCTTCCAAGATTTTTGTAATGGGGCATGAAAGCACCACGGCAAGGGGAGCAAAGGCTGGAAGGAGATAACGGCCATGCCTCGATGAGGCAAAAAGAAATGGAAGTACGCATGTAGCAAAAAAGATAGTTACAAAGAGGCGAAAATCGCCCTTTCCCCCAAGACACTCCTTCCATTTCACCAGATTCCTTCTGCCTCTTTTCAAGAAAAAGGCTAGCATTCCAAGGAGAAAGGGGGAAAAGGTCAAGGTCAAAAAGACAAAGTAATAATAGAAGGGCTTGTTGGGCCGTCCTCCAAACCTTCCAAGGAACTGGGCATCGAGGACCTTCATGGCAAGGGTGTTGCCGCCTTGGCCTAGAAGCAACTGGTAATGAAAGAAGATCAGCCCTGAACTTGCCAACATCACCACGAGCAGGAATACTGCCAGCTTCCGCCACCTCCTTCTGACAGTCAGAAAAATGGCACAGGAAGCAGTAGACAGGGCAATGCCAATGGGCCCCTTGACCCAATAGGCCCCGGCCATAAAGGCGAGCCCAAGGGCAACCATCCCTGGCCTCACACGCCCGCCCTCAGTATCACAAAGGCCTGCAAAAAAGGAGATGTTTGCGCAATAGACCAGAAGCCCAAGAAGCATGTCCACTGTGGCCCTCTGGGCACTAAACCAAAAGAAGGGGGTTGCAAAGAGTATTGCAGAGGCAACAAGGGCCTCCTTCTCCCCCAGGTATCTTTTTGCGCTCTTAAAAACGAGCAGGATGAGAAGGCTTGCGCTCATGAGGCTTGGAAGTGCCAAGCACAGGGCAGTTACATCTGAGTTTAGAGAGCAGAAAAGGGCTTCGAGCAAAAAGAAAAGGGGCGGATAGTCTGGATAGGGCCTTTCATAAAGGATGGGGCATACCAGGCCGTGGCCATTTAGTATCGCCCTTACAAAAAGCCCTGCCCTTGCCTCCATCCCGTAGGGATCCCGCAAAGAGAGCACCAGGGCAGCGACCAAGAAGAAGGCCACTGAGCATGAAACCACAAAAACTAAAGGCGACCGCCAGTTGCGGACGCCTTCTAGCAAGGGGCTCGCTGTAAACTTCATCGAGGTATCTTGTCAGATGTCTCCAGGGCGCCCAAGCTGGTCTATGGCTATGTCCCCTGAGTCTACATAGAAGGCAATCGTCCTTCTAAGGGCCTCCTTAAGGCCAATCCTGGGCTCCCAACCCAATATTTTCTTGGCATTTGTGATATCAGGGACCCTGTAACCCACATCCTGATAGTCTGGCCCATAATATTCCCTGGAGGATACGCTCTTGAACCTCACCTTGTCTGCAAGGTGTGCAAGCTGTGGAAACTCCCTGACGACCTCTATCATGGTTTCAGCCAGGTCCCTGATGGAATAGTCGTTTTCAGGGTTTCCTATGTTGAATATCCTGCCATCACAGCAACCATCCTTGTTCTCTATAATTTTGAAGAGACAATCCAGACCATCGTCAACGTATGTGAAACAGCGCCTCTGGGTGCCTCCGTCCACCAGGGTTATTGGCTCACCCCGAAGTATGTGACCTAGAAACTGGGTCACAACCCTGGAGCTTCCCTCCTTTGGGGTCGCAAGGCTATCGAGGCCAGCACCTATCCAGTTGAATGGGCGGATTAGAGTAAACTGAAGACCCTTGTGTTTGCCCATTGCCCAGATCACCCTGTCCATCATCTGCTTGGCGCAGGCATAAATCCACCGCTGCTTGTGTATTGGGCCATAGACGAGGTTGCTCGTATCTTCATTGAAGCGCTCGTCTGGACACATGCCATAGACCTCGCTGGTGGAGGGAAATATCACCCTGGTGCCATACTTGGCACATTGCCTGACAATTCGCAGGTTTTGCTCAAAATCCAGCTCAAACACTGCCAAAGGGTCCTTGACGTAGCTGGCAGGCGTTGCAATCGCCACGAGGGGTAGACACAGGTCACACTTTTTGACATGGTACTCTATCCACTCCTTATTGATTGAAATATCCCCTTCGATGAAATTGACATTTGGATGATCCACCCTGTCACCGAGCCGGTCGCAGGCCAGGTCCATGCCATATATCTCCCAGTCTGTCTCCTCAGTGGCCCTTCTAACAAAGTGACTGCCAATAAAACCGTTGACTCCAAGAATCAGTATCTTCATCAATCCTACTCTCCTGCACCCCTTTGACTACGTGATGAGTGTTAGCGAAGATGCACCCCTTGCTGGAAAAGCTCTGATGGTATCCTTTCCTCCTGGCCTTCAGGAGGCTTACCCTCAAAGGAGGCTACAAGGATCTTTAGCAATCCCTTTCCTGTCTGCACCATTGGCTCGTCGTCTCTGACAACCACCGTACCAGTGGGAAGACCGGTATCTGCCTCTTTTAAAGGCTCTGCATCCCAGATAAAGAGCTTTCGGCCTTCAAGCTCACAAAAGGCACCTGGGTACGGCCACGTCACCGCCCTTATGAGGTTGTAAATGGATTGTGCATCCTGGCTCCAGTCTATCTTGCCATCCTCAGGCCTTCTTCCTCCAAAGTAGGTGGCCTTGGAATGGTCCTGGGGAATTCGCGGGGCGGTCCCATCCAAAAGTTTTGGAATGTACTGCCTAAGCACCCTCTCTGCTGCATCCTCGAGTTTGGAAAAAAGACTCTGGGCAGTATCCCGCGGGGCTATCTCCACCCTTTCCTGGGCTATTATGTCGCCTGCATCAGCCTTTTTAACCATGTAATGAAGGGTTACTCCACTCATGGTCTCTCCATGAACCAGTTGCCAATTTACCGGGCATCTTCCCCGATATTTCGGCAAGAGTGAACCGTGGAGGTTCACAGCCCCCTTTGGAGGGATGGAAAGAATCCTCTCCTTTACCATCTGCCTGAAATAGCAGGATAAAATCAACTCTGGCGCAAGCTCCTCGATGAGCCTTACCCATTTATCCTGATTTATATCCTCAGGATAGTAAACTGCTATCCCCTGCTCCTTTGCCATTTGCCCCAGGGACTGAAACCAGATGTTTTCCCCGGCACTGTCCCGGTGGGTGAAGACTGCAGGCACCTGAACCCCCAGTTCTCTCAGCACCTTCAAGGCCCTGCAGCCCATGTTGTGGTAGCCAAGAAGTACGACAGACACAGCTATTTCACTCCTCTCATTCGCCCTGATGATTAGACATTGTCAGCCTTGAGCTCTCCACCCTTGGACGAGGCTGAATGAAGAAATCCTTGTATGTCGTGCACAAATACCAGTTCAGCTGCAAAACAAGATATGAGGATGCCTGCTGCAATGTCCGTAAGGAAGTGAGACTGACCAACAAGCCTTCCAATGCTGATGAAAAGGGCCAATCCAATCCACCAAGACCTGTACCTGGGGAAATAGTAACATAGGACCAAGGCAACGGAAAATGCAGTCACCGTATGGCCTGAAGGAAAGGAATGAAAATCGCTGGATAATGAAAAGGCATTGAGATCCCAGGCCTCGAGGCCCATGCCCGGCCTTGGCCTGCCAATCAAGAATTTAAACACCTGCCCCGCAAGGCCTGCCAGGGCGAAGAGGGCAACCGCTTCCCTGAAACCCTTTCTGCGGCTTGCCCGGGTAGGCAGAAACAGCAGTGCCACAAGGGCGGCAGGGTAAAGAAGCAGGCCGTTTCCAAGAAGGTCGGCCGTATGGGCCCAGAGGGTGCCTAAACTGCTGTCTGAAAGGGGGAGCAACATCTTGAACACCAATGAATCCACTGGAATCAAAATGGAGAGGGCTATAAAGGCCAACATTGCAAGATAGAGGCATTGACGCCTGCTGCATGGGGCAATACCAGTAATGAATGGGAACACTTTTACCAGATTCCCCGCATGCCAAACTCTTTTCTTATCCGGTCGATACGCCTTTCGAGCCCAACCCGCCATTCAGCGTGTATCCTGGCACTGGGCGGTGCAATGAGCTCGGGAAGCCCATAGACGAGCCTGTCTGCGGCCTGGCTGGCCTCTATAACAGCCTCGATGCTTCGTGCACCAAACTTGTACTTTGCAATGAGAAGCCTAAGGAGCAAACCAGAGGTCTTTCTGGCTGCCTTTTTCCAGTGGTTTTCCATTTGGTGGGCAATGATGAAAGCCCTTTTCAGAAGAATCCTCTTCAACATCTCTAACTCTACGCCACTTGCCGAATCTCTAAGCAGTTCCTCAGGAATATCGATGCCATCGATATCCAGCACAACCCGTAGCCTACTCATGAAGTCTGGTATCTTAAGGGCCTTGACGTGCCTCAACTCTTCTGGATCGTCTGTCTTGAGCAAATCCTCCATGGCAGAGTAAGAATCCTTTACCCCTCCGGCAAATACAAAGACGCTTCTGCCAATGTATCTGGGGATACCGTTGACATAGGTAACCCCGTCCTGCATGGATGGCAGGAAATAACGCAAGTATCCAAATTCATTGTTGTCATACTTGCAGTCGAATTCGTCCCAGAAGGCGACTGGCACCCTTCCCTTTGCCACACTGGCCCTGACCAGATCAATTGCAGAATTTATCTCTTCAGGCCCTGAAAACTGGGTGAGATTGAACTCGAAAAACTCAAAGGGGTTGTTATCGAAGTTTTCAGCAATAACCCGTGCTACCTGTTCCACTGCAAAGGATTTTCCAGACCCTGGCGGCCCAAATACCCCAATACACAGGGGGCGCTTGCACACATCCCTCATGACATAGCTGTTCATCACACCCCTTAGGGTAACAACCGGGGCAATCTCTGCAGGGTCAGTGGTACGAAGATGACCAATACTGAAAATCCTCAAATCCTTGAAACCGTTCTTGCGGTTCACTTCCTCCTTGAGATTTCTAAGCACCTGGAGAATCACAGAAATGTAGCCAAGGTTCTTTGGCTTTTCGTCGATATAACAGATGGAGCGTTTTTCTACGTTGGTGAAAAATTGCCTGATGGCCTGTTTCCTCTCCTCGTTCCAGGCCTGGCACGACACCTGCTCGAGTATCCGTTCCATTTCGAGGCTGTAGGGAGGCAATTCAAAGAAGCAGGGGTCAGACTCGGTCTCAAGGAATGAACAGGGCACACCACGTGGGTAATTGGCTGAAAAATCCAGGTTTGGAAACTCCAGTGCGCCAGAAAATGCATACCCCTTTTGACGCAGGAGCTCCCAGTTCATAAGCACCCTTTTTGAAAAATCAAAGAAGAAACTTCTTTCGCTTGGAATCCTTGAAAGACGCAGTCCGTCAAGGGTAAGCATTGCTGTCACAAGGGTATCGAAACAGGGAACGGAACCACGCTGCCTATTTGAGCCCCTTTCTGGCAGACTGCCCATTTTGTGCCTGAACATCATGCGCCTTGGCCCCACATAGAGAAGGGCATTTGGAAACATCTCCACCAGGATGTGGCACTTGAACCTCATGGAGGAGGCCCTCCAAAGCCCAACCTCATCGGACTTTAGGGCCCTGATACACATGGCTACCAGGGACTCCCACACAACAGCACTGTCCATTTCCATGCGGGTTGTCTCAAGATCAGACAGCCTGCAAAAGAGCATGAACTTGTTGCCAAAGGCATCGGCCCAATCCTGCCAGTGGGCCGGGGTGATCCCAAGGGCCATCACCCATGCATTTGGATTCCTCTTTTTAAGCTCCTTGGCGATACGCGGGGGATTGCCTCCATCATCAACAATGATGATGCCTGAGTTACCCTGGACCTTCTTTAGGTTTTCCCCTGAAAGATCGACTGTATCTGGTTGTTGCGGCCTGCCTCCAGGGGGCAGGATCTGGCGCATCATGAACCAGCCATGATCCTCATCTTCCACGAGATCGGCCCTTCTGTAAAACATCTGGAAGACATCCCTGGACTCGCCATAGGATATGGTCGAAATCTTGGGGGCAAGCTCTGAAGGTGTGAAAAATAGCGACAGCCATGTGAGACACTGCTCGAGACGCCCCTCTTCCACAGTGATGTCACCAGCAAGTAGCTCAATGAAGTCCCCTGGGTTGTAGCCATAGGCTGGCAGGCTACCCTCTGCTATCATGCTGACTTCTTTAATGGGAAGGTTGGTAATCCTGACGTTGGAGCCCAATAAAAGGAGTTTATGATCTGGATTCACCTTGCCCTCCTAATGATGTTTGCGAAAAAAATGTGCGAAAGAAATGTCTAGCGATTTAATTCCACTGCCAGATAGGGTGGTTGAAGTCTTCAGGGCGTGGCCCTTTGTCTGACTCATCGTCCGAGTCTTTACTTGAACTTTCAACCTTTGGCGCCTCAACGCTTCCACCTGTGACAACGGGTATGTTCCCCTGGGCCTTGTCGCTGGCTACCTCTGGGGTCTCAACAGTGTGGCCTCGACCCTCAGCTGGTTTATCTTCCATCTCTAGATGTCTTCTGAAGGCCTCTATCTGCTCACCAGACTCAAAGGGATGAAGACCTTCATCCACACTGGGTTTCTTTGTCGCTGGGGTGTTGGCAATGTTCTGGGGTGTTGACTGAACAACAGAATCTTGAACCTCTGTTCTGTTCTGGCCCTTTTCAGGCAGGATGGTCACTTCCTCATCCTCGTGACCAAAGGGCCAAAGCCTTGAGAGCCAGCCCTTTTTCTCCTTTTTCTGGACCTTGATGTTCTCTATCTCGCTAAGGGCCCTGTCCAGGGGAACTGGCTCTGGAATATTGAAATCCACCTTTGGAGGCGGTGGCAGAGGAAGCCTTTCCTTTCCTGAAACAACCACAGGCTCCCTGTCTTCCTCCTCGTTTTCAAGCCTTGTCTTTTTTGCCTGGGAGACGAGCTCCTCTTTCTTTTTATTTTCGTCCCCTCCAAAGGGCCAAAGCCAGGAATACCAACTCTTGCCCTTCCCTTCGCCCTTGCTGGACGTGGTGGCGGAAACTTCCTTGGAAGGAACACTTGAGGCTATCCTTTCAGATGGGCCCTCATCGCTTTCAGGGTCGTAGACATCTGGGATAGGCATGTAGGAGTCATAGTCTTCTTCCTCTTGCTGCTGACCATTTGCGCCCTCACCTGCCACCTTATAGGGGGCCTTTTGGGAATCTGATTCTGTCACATCATCCCCGCTGTCATAAACATCTGGAAGGGGAGCATAATCATCTCCTGCACTTCCTCCTGTGGCAGATGGCCTAAGGCCCCTCTTCTGCTCCTCGATCTCCCTTTCTTCATCCTTTTCTAGCTTTTCCCTGACGAGAATATCTGGATGAAGCCGGGCCATCCTGAACTCATCTGTGGTATCCACAGTGTCTGCACCTGGAGCCGACAGGGCCGAAAGTGTAGTTGCACTTTCTGGAGCCACTACCTGACCGCTATTTTTAACAACATCGGCAACCTTTGCAGAAAGAAGGGCTGCATCCCTGGCCAAGGTATCAAGGGTCTGGGCACGAAGCTGCCACTGCTTTACAACCGAGCCATCCTTGGCAGATTTGAGACTGAAGGTTGCCTCGTAGTGATCCCCCTTCTGGTACACCTTGCCGCCAAAGAGGAAATCCGCCAACTGGACGATGGTTTCATTTTCCCCGTCTGGCTTGATGGGTACCGTGTCGATACCCTCGGAGGAGAGCCTTGTAACGAACATCTGGGTCAATGCCTTCCCCACATACTGAAGATTGCTCTCAATGGGTTTCATTGCCACGAGGGCCGAACCAGAGGTCGGGGAAGAGGCAAATACAAAATTGGTTGAAAAATGTGGAGAGAAAACGACAACACAGACTAAAACTGAAAGGTTGAAACAAAACTTTAAAAAATTTCTCATTTTTTACTCAAGCTGCCTTTTTGGACTTTGGCATGAGGCCCAATTTCTTCATCTTCTCGATGAGCGTGGTACGATTCATCTTAAGGAGTTTTGCGGCACGGTTCTTGACACCGCCCGTGCGTTCCAGGGCCTTCAGTATCAAGGTCTTCTCCAACTCAGACACTGCCTGACTTAGACTTAGGCCTTCATCTGGAAACTCCATTGCCTCGCCAGAGACTGCCAAAAAGCCAGGGGAACAGCCAGCCTTTTCCACTATCTGAAGAGGCAAGTCTTCCTTGGTAATAATATCGCCATTGGCCAAAATTACCATCCTCTCGATAATGTTCTCGAGCTCCCGGACATTACCTGGCCAGTCGTATCTCACAAGGATCTCCATTGCCTCGTCTGAAATCCCCTGGACGCCCTTTCTCTTGCCCTTGCAATATTTCTCCAGGAAATACTTTGCCAAAAGGGGGATATCGCTGCGCCTCTCCCTGAGGGGCGGCACATGAATGGGAATGACGTTGAGCCTGTAATAGAGGTCTTCCCTGAACCTGCCTTCCTTGACTGCTGTTTCCAGATCCTGGTTGGTGGCGGCCACCACCCTTATATCCACAGAGATGGTCTTTACGCCTCCAACCCTTTCAAACTTTCTCTCCTGCAAGACCCTCAAGAGCTTGACCTGAAGAGATGGGCTCATTTCCCCTATCTCGTCAAGGAATATAGTGCCCTTGTTCGCAAGCTCGAACCTGCCAATGCGCGTCTTGATGGCATGGGTGAAGGCGCCCTTTTCATGACCAAAGAGCTCGCTTTCCAAAAGCTCCTCTGGAATGGCTGCGCAGTTGACGGGGATGAACGGTCCGTCCTTTCTGTCACTGGCATAGTGAATGGAATGGGCGATCAGCTCCTTGCCTGTACCGCTTTCACCGGTTATCAGCACGGTGCTGTCTGTGTCAGCCACCTTTTCAACGAGCCTGAAGACCTCTTGCATGGGCTTGCTCGTGCCGATGATGTTGTCAAAACCGTAACGGCTCTTGAGCTCCTTTTTGAGGCTTCGGTTCTCGCGCTTGAGATCCCTGACCTCGAGGGCCTTGTCAATGAGGATGGTGACCTCGTCGGGCTTTATGGGTTTGCAAAGATAATCGTAGGCGCCTATCTTCAGGGCCTCGACAGCGCCCTGAATGGTTCCAAAACCTGTGATGATGATACAGATCGTCTCTGGAGAATTCTCAGTGACATATCTCAACACGTCCATACCCGTCTTTCTAGGCATGCTGAGATCTGTCAGGACGATGTCAAAGAATCGATTCTCCAGCATCTCAATGGCTTCCTGACCGTCGCTTGCACTCTCTACTGAAAAGCCCTTGGTTTTAAGGACTTCGGACATGGTAAAGCGAATATCTGGCGAATCGTCGACGACCAGGATACACTCGTTTCTCATGTGACTTTCTCCTTAAACTCCTCTACCTCCTGCCCGTAGTGAACAGGAGCTTCCCTGCTGTACGGACTCTCTCCCATTTAAGATTATTTCAAGTTAATAAAGAGAAAGATAGGTGTCAAACATTTTGTGCCATTTTTTTGACATATCCATCCAAAAGGGGACCATTTATGGCAAAATCAAAGGGTTCATGGCAGGCTTCCATGCCAAGGTGACGTATCATGAACTGCTCGAGGCTCATGGTGTTGCCGCAAAAGGCCCACTTGCCCAAAAGCTCCCTGGCTGACTCGTGGAGGAACCACCCTGGCCCATTGTCTCCTTCAAGATGGCGCTCCATGGAAAGTGAGGCGACAAAGGCCTTGAAGTAGTCGAGGCTGTAGAGGTCGGGCATGAGATCGAAATAGTATGTCTCAGGTTGGTAGCGAAAGCCGGTATGTCTCTCCAGAAGTTGGGCGTAGCGTCTCTTTCCCTCCTGTCTGCCACAGCCCTTGAAATTTTCATATTCCGTAATGCTCTTTGCAGAATATCTTCTTGCTAGGGTCAGAAACTTAACCTTCTGCATTATGGACAGTATTTCAGCATCCCTTTCCCCAAGGCCCATGACCCTGGTGAGAAAGGTGGTGTCCAGGGATACAAGCTGAAACAAGAAGGCAAAGGCCTCAGAAAGGGCGGGTTCCAAGAAGAGCTCCCTTGCCTCAAAGGGAAGTTCCTCGCTGTGGCCCAGAAAGAAAAGGGCATGACCAAGCTCGTGAAAGAGTCCCTCAAGATCTATCCAGCCCCCAAGGGGCCCTGCTATGACATGCACCTCACCGGGAATGCTCACAGGCAAACAGCAGGGATTTCCGCCTGAGGATGATGTGATGTGGATATTTAGTCCATCTAGGTTGCGTACGAGCCCTTGAAAGAAGTTTACGGCTTTGTTGACTCCTTCCTCACCCTTCCAGTCATCGGGGTAAAGGGAGTCGAGATAGCGCATTCCAAGAAGATAGATTGCATCAAAGCGGCTCCTGTCTCCTGGGATGACGGGTTCTGGAATCCTTTCGAACCATGTATCTATCAGGGTGAAATAGCCATCCCTGGTTTGCTCCAGAAAGCTCCTGGCATTTTCAATGTCCGCATCCAGTACGCTCCCCCTTTTTTTGCGCAGGAAACCCAAATAATCGCTGTAACCCAGATCTTCGGTAACGGCCCTGAAGGTGGTCTGCCATGTTGCCTCGCTAAAGGGCGAAAGAAACCTGCAAAGTGCCCTTGCCTCTCTTTCGAGATGATCCCTTTTCTCCTTGCTGTCTTGGTACTGGCACCAGGATATGATGTTGGAAAATTTTATATCCTCGCCCCCAACCTGGGCCTTGGCACCACTCATCCACTGATCCAGCATCTCCTGGGCGGGTTCCACCTTCTGGCGAATAAAGAGATCACAGGCGTAGAAGTAATAATTCCTGTGTAGAAGGCCCCTTTCCACGAGCCCTTCTATCTCTTTTACCTGTTCCTTGGTGATGGGAGAGATTTTGGTTTGGATTTGATCGTGACCCTGCCCCATTCCAAGATAGGCCAAAAGGTCTTGCTGCCTTACAGCCAGAATCTGGTCTCTAATGAGGCTTTTCAGATCATCAATCATCCATCTAGGAAAGACAATGTCAATGTCTATTTATTGTCAAAAATGTCCCTAAGAAAACCGCCTATACCCTGGGCAATCTTTTGATAACCAGATGGGCTTGGATGAAGACCGTCTGACAAAAAATCGCCCTCCCTTTTCGACAGCCCATGAAACACATTGGGGTAAAGGGGAACCTCCTGGGCCTCTGAAAGTTCCTCATACAAGCTAACCCACTGGGGCACCCCTGGGTAATCCATGGAAAAACCAATAAGTATCGGGCCCTGACCCTTTTCCCGAATGTGGTTTATCAGCCTTTCCAGATTCGCCTTGGTTTCACTTCGGGGATAGAGCATGAAAAAGTCATTGATACCAAACTCTATCAGGACCACTGAGCGCTGCCCTGCTCCAATGGCTTCATCGAGCTGACCAAGCCTTCTTAGGCCATCAGAGGAGGTGTCGCCCGAGACACCGAGATTTATACATTTGAGATTTAGGATTTTTGAAAGTCTGGCAGGGTAGGAAGACTCTTCGTCCACCATGTAGCCTTCTGTAATGCTGTCTCCGAAACAAACGACCTGGTCAAAGGGCCAACTGGCCATCATGACGTTACAGCCTTGAGATTCACGGTAACCTCATCATCCTTCATGGTGAAGTCACCACCTATTTTCTGAATGCTCATCTTTGCCACTGCCATGGCGACGTCCAGGGGGCTCAGGGATATCTCGCAGCCGCTACCCTGGTCGCTGGAGGTCTCCATCAAAGAGGTTGCCTGGCCAAGTTTCTCCACTGGGAACCTGACTCCTTGGGGCCTGAACGATATGGCAATATCCGTCTCCCCATTGGCAGAGACCTCGATGCCCAAGGCAGGCTCATTGGCATCCTTGAGCATCTCTATGCAGCCAAAGAGTATACTGTCTATTGCGTCCTTTAGATATTGCTCCTTGGAGACCACCACAGGAGATATTTCAGGCATGGAAAGCTTTACATCCACCTTGTGTTTGAAGAACAAATCGGATTTCCAGAACTCCACTGTCTCGTCAATAAGCTGTGAGACCATGACAGGACTTTCCTCATCGTCCTGTTCCTCATCGTAGACCCTTGATCCCACCAGCTTAACCAGGTGATTGATCTTGTCTACGATACCTTCAAGCTGCCCTAGCCTGTCTATTATTTGATTTAAACCCTTTTTCAGGTCTTGGTTGTCACAAGGCAGAGATGCCAACTGATTTAAATCCATTCCAAGCAGTTCAATCTGCATGGAAAGGACCTGCAGGGGGCTGTTCATATTGTGCACAATCCCCTTGGCATTTCTGCCAATGAGGCTATCCCGAAAATATCTAAGCATATTCACGGCAGCCCCGTTCTTCTCACTGGACATAAAAACATCCTCCTCACAAACCCAGGCGCTGTCCAAATAATCGCGGCCTGGGCCTCAGCTCCACAATTAACCTTTCACCCACTAACTCGCATCCAAGATTGCAAGAACAAATATATATAGCTTTTTTTTCTTATTACAAGCTAATTGATGATTTACCATGAGAAATTCGGCAGATCACCTTCACTCCCCTGGGAGTTGACCCTGATGACCACATTCCATTTCCTGGCCCTGCTTTTTCCAAAGGGAGATGAAGGCCTCGACAACCTCTGGGTCGAACTGGGTTCCGGAATTCCTCACGATTTCCTCAAGGGCAAACTCATCCGAGTTAGCATCTCGGTATGGGCGCCTGGAAGTTATGGCATCGTAGGTATCCGCTACTGCCAATATTCTGCTAAGTTTCGGAATCTGCAAACCCTTTAGACCGTCAGGATACCCCTGACCGTCCCATCGCTCGTGATGGTGCCTGATGATGGACGTCTCGGCCTGGAGCAAACCAAGATGCCCCACTATCTCTGCACCTATCACCGGATGGGTCTTGATGATTTCATATTCTTCATCTGTAAGCTTTCCTGGCTTCATGAGTATCTGATCGCGGATTCCAATCTTGCCTATGTCATGCAGATGGCCAGCAAAGGTTAAAGATTCAATTTCCTCTTCACTGCAGCCCATCTCCTTTGCAATGGAAACTGCCCACTGGGTCACCCTTTCAGAATGCAGCTTGGTGTATGGATCCTTGGCCTCAAGACTCCTGACAAGTGCCCGCAGTGTGGCATGGAGATTCATGAAAAGGCTGTCATACAAAAGTATGTTCTCTACTGTGAGACTAGCACGTTCAGACAAAATGTGAAGGAGGAACAGGGTTTCATGGGCGGCATCGAGCTCGATGCACTCATCTGAGATGCCAAGCACACCAAGTATCTCATCCCGAATTCTAAAGGGCACTAGCAAATAACATCCGCCTACGTGGTGGCTCGTCGAGTCTGAATCTGGGCCACTTGGGCAGATGGGATTTTCCCCCAAGACAGGGATGCCGTCATTTATCACCTTTATGACAGGGTGATCCTTCTGGTCGCAGGAGATTTCTTTCAAGTCCTTGCCGACGACCCCGTGGGAGGCAACAAGTATCACAGACTGACGATCCTCTTCTGTTATCCATAACATGGCCTTTGACGCATCAGCCAGCCTTGCGCTCAGCTCCACGAGCATGTGATAGAGCTCTTCGGAATTGCGGGTCCTGGACAGGGATTCGCTGATGGTGAAAAGGATCTCCTGCTCACGCATCTTCCTGGCAAGCTTCTGATTCATCTGCTCGAGGAGCCGCTTGACCCTCACCTCTTCGGTTAGATACTGGTTTTCGAGGAGTATGCTCCGCTCCTTGATGAGCCTTTCTAGGGCAAGCTGGAGCTGGTCGAAGCGAAATGGTTTCGACAAGAAGTCCGAGGCCCCGCTGCGCATGGCCTTCACTATCACGTCCATGGAAGGCTCGCCTGTGATGATCGCGGCAACTATCGTCCTGTCCCGCATCTTGAGTTTTTCAACGAACTCGATGCCGCTCATGCCAGGCATGTTGATATCCGCCAGGACAACATCAACCTCCATGACGTGGTCCAGCACGGAAAAGGCCTCCAGGGCGTTCGATGCCTTTACCACTTCGTAACAGTTTTGACGCTGAAGATAGGCCTCTATAATCTGGATGATGGACGGGTCGTCATCTACTATGAGCACCCGCCAAGGACGGTTTGGGAGGGTTCCGGAAGCGTCCGGCTGCTTTGGCTGAACACTTGGAGGCAACATGGAAATTTCAAATCTGGTCGAAAAGTTTCTTTTTGAGCGTGGAGAACTCCTCTTCTGTAATCGCACCCTGGGCCTTCAGCTTTGCCAGCCGTTCAAGCTGGGTAAGCACCGCCTCTTTGTCCACGCTTCCGTTGTGCTGCTGAAACATAAAGGGAGAAAACCATTCGGGGCCAAAAAGGGCCTTTTGGTTGAGTCCCTTGGCCTGCTCCGCCTCCTTGGACTGGCTGCGTTCCTTCTCTGCCCGGGCAAAGGCCTTTACATACTGGATTAGTCTCTGGTTTTCCCGCTGCAGCCTTATCTTCTCACAGGCATTGTCCACGCTGATTTTGAGCTCTTCAAGGCGGAAGGGCTTTCTAAGGTAGTCGTAGGCACCTTCCTTGACGGCCTGGATGGCTGTCTCAAGGGATGCATAGCCCGTTATGATTATCACCATAATATCCGGATGAAGCTTCTTTGCCTGGTGAAGCACCTCCATGCCGTCTATCTCTGGCATCATCAAATCGGTGATGAGAAGATCGTAGCGCTGCTCCTTGAGCTTCTCCAGGGCTTCCAAACCATTCTGGACAAGGGTAATCTCTCTGTCGTCCTGATTCAGGAGCTCACCGAGAAGATCGCCAATGTTCTTCTCATCTTCGGCTATCAAGATCCTCAGGAGGTTCCTGTTGTGCTCATCCGTCATTTTTAACCTACTTGTTAAGGCACTAATGTATGATTAACGTTGGATACCAGAATTACAATAATCAAAACTTTTTGAATGCACAATTGTGAAGACTTTTTTTACCTATCGGAGCTATGAACAATAACCTAAAATCTTTAAAAGAAAATAAAATCGAAAAAAAATCCGACCTGGAAAACCAGATAAATACCCTGGAGCTCTCCGACCAGCTGAATCTCGTACTGACGAGCCCCTGGGAAAAGCGTTTTGACCTCATAACGTCATCTGTATTCGCCCCACAGCTCGTTGCCAACATGCCTGTTGAAGAACTGTTCTGGACCATAAAGGCAACTGGCGTGGAGGACTCTGGGGTACTGCTCAACATGGCCACTCCTGAACAACTCCAGTTCATCTTTGATCTGGACTGGTGGCACAAGGACAATCTTAGGCCCGAAAAAATAGCAGCATGGCTCCTCGTCATGTATGAGCTCGCCGAGGGGGCCACTGAGCAGTGGCTGAAATGGATCTTGTCAAAGGACCCGTGGCTCTTTCCCGCCATGCTTCATCAGTTCATCACTGTTGTAAAGAGGCCAGACGACATGGATATCCAGGAAGCCAAGGACGTCCTTCCTCCCTTTACCCTGGACAACGTCTATTACCTTGGTTTCAAAAAGCAGAAACTTGCCCCCCTGTTTTCCCGTTTAATTACCCATATAGTGGGTATTGACCCTGGGCTGTACCGGGACGTTCTGGAAACGATGCTCTGGGAGACCCCCAGTCAAAACCTCGAAACTGCCTACAGGCTACGCTGTGGCCGACTGGGCGATCTTGGCATTCCAGACTATTACGAATCTCTTAACATATATGTGCCATTAAAAAAAGAAGAGATGCACCGGATAGATCTCGAAAATTCTCCCATATCCAATCTGCCGGTAAGTTACGACATGCCCCCATTTGTGCCAACCCTTTACATTTCGGGGCTGCCCGCCCTTGAGGAGGCAACACTCGCCCTGGTGGGCGAGCCTGTAATGGAGAGGATAATCAGGGAGATCACCGGGGTTGCCAATAAGATCCTCATGGCGGACCTCATCGACCTCGATGAGCCCGATCAGCTAAAGGGAGCCCTTCAAAAGGCAATGTCCCTTCTAAATCTGGGCATCGAGCTACTCAGCAGGGACCTTGGCATTTCACCAAGGGATGTCTTGCGCACC
This sequence comes from Thermodesulfobacteriota bacterium, assembly GCA_013154175.1. Lineage (GTDB taxonomy): Bacteria > Desulfobacterota > Dissulfuribacteria > Dissulfuribacterales > QOAL01 > JAADCZ01. The sequence goes on along the minus strand of JAADCZ010000161.1, from coordinate 6,624 downwards.
CATTACATGGAGGAAATCGTGCGACTTAGCTCTGGTCTCCTGCTGCCAATAGGGGCCCAGGCAAGGCAGCTCGTTTCCTCAAAGACATTCAAGGCCCTGCCCCACCATCTAAAGCCCTGGCTCGAAGCTGCATCCAAGCGCCCAAGTGAGGTCTATGACGAAGCAACAGGGCACAATAGGTTTGCAAGAAGCCTTGCGGACGTTGATCTCTTAAAGGCCCGTGTGGACGAGGCCAAAACCTGGGAAAAGGTCCTAGAATTCCTCTTGCCACCCTATGATGCGTGGCCAGAATCCATAGCCTGGGAACGCACCAACTTTCTGGCACCAGAGGAGTTCAGCGTGGAAAATGCCCTGGTCACTGCCGTGGCAAACCTGGCCCTCGACCTGAAGTTTCAAATTGAACCCCTTAACAGCCAAAGGCTGGAAGAGCTTGGGAATAAACTCGACGAAATTGGCCTTGAAAACCTGCCAGGCTTTCTCGAGGACATACTTGAGCCCATGACCAGGGGCGAGGAAAATTCCATAACCAGGCGAGAGCTAAAGGAGACAGTCATTCCGCGCATAGTCGCCATGCTCAGAGAGTTCATGGAAGAGGAACGGCCCCACCTATCGGAGCCTCAGTTCATCAAGAATCTATTGGTGGAGGTTTCCTAACCCCTTTGCCCTTGGGCCCAAAGGGGGTAAAAGCCGCAGGTCTTGGGCCTTGCCCAAAATTGACCAACACCGTTGACTCGCAGGATATCATGTCGTAAATATTTGCCTAAAAGGCCTGGTGCAGGGAATCTGGTGAAAATCCAGAACGGGCCCGCCACTGTGAGTGGGGACGAACCCTGAAGAGTGCCACTGTCGCACCAACACGCGATGGGAAGGCTCAGGTAGTAGGACGAACCACGAGTCAGGATACCTGCCCAAGGTCAAAGGCCCTGTAGAGCTGGCCAAGGCCCGGCTTGCAGGCAAGCAGGATGTACGGGAAAAGGGCGCCCGAATCCTATCTGTTTTGGGATTCGGGCCTTTTTATTTTGCGAGGTAGCCAAATGAAATCTGTCAAACATACATCTATCGCCATTGTCCTTGTTGTGGGCATTTTCTGGCTCCTGGCCCCTCAGCTTGCCATAGGCAAGATCTCTGTGGTCGACGATGCCGGAAATGTCATAACCCTGCCAAGACCTGCCAAGAGGATCGTAAGCCTTTATGGAGGGATAACGGAAATAGTGTGCGCCATTGGGGCGTGTGACCAGCTGGTGGGCGTTACCAAAAGGGATTCATGGCCTCCCCAGGTTAGAAGAAAGACCAAGATCGGAACCCACATGAGACCAAACCTCGAGCTCATTCTTGGACTCAAGCCAGATCTGGTCATCCAGGGATCTGCCAGGCCAGGCAGCCAGCTGGTCGTTGGAAAACTGAGAATGATGGGTATAAAGGTGGCCCTTTTCAACCCCCACGACCTAGATGGCCTCTACTCCACCATTGAGAGGATAGGCATCCTGACTGGCAGGGAAAAGGAGGCAAGAGGTCTCGTCAACCAGATGCAGGCAAGAATCAAGAAATGTCAGGCCCGTTACCCCATTGGTAACAGGCCAAAGGTCATCTTTGAGGTAAGTTACCCTAGCCTGCTCTTTGCCGGGCGAAAAAATATAGTAAGCGACATCATTTACCAGGCTGGAGGCATCAATGTGGTTACCAAGAACAAGAAGTTTGTCAGGTACAGCCTAGAGCAGCTCATCCTGGACGACCCCGATGTCTACATAGTTCAAAAGGGTCCAATGAACAGAAACGTCCCTCCACCTTCCAAGAGGCCAAACTTTGACTCCCTTCGGGCAGTTCGCCAGGGCCATGTACTCTTCGTGGATGAATTTCTCTTCTCCAGACCAGGGCCGAGGGTCGTGGATGCAATAGAACAGCTGAGAAAATATCTCTATGAAATCTCAGAGAGCTCCTCATCATCGAGGGCCAGCAAGGCCAAAGAGGCGGTGAACTAGGAAATGTGCAAAAAGGACAGGGAAACAGCAAAAAACGACTCTCTTAAGGTGATTAACCCAGAAGCATCATCCTCCAAGGGGGCATCATCGGCCACGGGAACCCTTTATGCCATTGGGGTCGGGCCTGGTGATCCGGAACTCATTACCCTCAAGGCCTCTAAGATCCTTGGAAGTATAAAATATCTGTTTGCAGCCACATCCAAGGGGGAAAAGGAAAGCCTTGCCCTCAAGATAGCAATGCCCCATGTAAAGAATGGCCCCGAAATCATCCCTCTCATGTTTCCCATGGTCAGGGACAAGGAAGCCCTTGAAAAGGCGTGGAACGAGGCTGCCAAAAAGGTATGCGAACCTCTCTTTAAAGGCATGGATGCTGCCTTTGTAACCCTTGGTGACCCTTCCACCTATTCCACATTTACCTACCTTCACAGAAAACTCAAAGCAATGGCACCTGGGCTGAAGGTAGAAATAATCCCTGGCATCACCTCATTTCAGGCAGCTGCTGCAAGGCTTCAGGTGCCCCTTGCAGAGGCAGAGGAGTCCCTTGCAGTCGTATCCGGAGCAAAGGGCAGCAGGGAGATACGCCAGATTTTGCCCTACTGTGACAACCTGGTAATCATGAAGGCATACAGACATTATGGTGAGATCGTAAGATGCCTCGAGGAGATGGGGCTTGCCCAAAAGACCATGGCAGTCAGAAGGGTGGGCCTCGAAGGGGAATCGGTTACAACGAGACTAAAGGAATGGGATGGGCAAAAGCCCTCCTATTTCACCTTGTTGCTCACAAAGAAGGGGAAAAGGGAAAAGAAACTCCACGATTCCTAGAAACGCCAGATGGCAAGACCTATCGCCTCACCTCTTCATAACGTGAATGCCCTTTAAGGAGGTTTAGATTTTTTCAAAAAAACTCGCCGTTAGCCTGTCTGCCAGGCCAGATTCGCGATAGGTAGGCCTCTTGATTGCCTTTTTGAGTGCATCTTCACTTCCCCATATAACTATTTCGTCCTTTGCCCTGGTTATAGCCGTATAGAGGAGCTCACGACCTATTATTGCCGACTGCTCAGATGGTAACACCAGGACAACCTTGTCGAACTCAGAGCCCTGGCTTACATGCACGGTAATTGCCCAGGCAGGCTCGTACCTTGGAAGCCTTGCAGGGGATATCTTCCTCATGGTGTCAGAATCCATAAAGTGGGCAAGGAGCCTGCCCTGACTGGACCTCCAGATGACCCCATTGTCCCCGTTGAAAAGGCCTATGGAATAGTCATTTTCCCTGATTATCACTGGCATTCCGTGATAGATGCCCCGAGCACCAGAGACATGGGAATCAAAAAGGGATGCCATGAAGCCATTTACCGTCTTCGTACCAAGGGGCCCTTCCTTTACCCCGCACAGAATCCTTTGGGCCTGAAGGAGTGTTAGGGCCTCCTCTGGCCCCTCTGCTCCCTTTAACCCCTTCAAGAGGCCTGACATCTCCCTTTCGAGAAAGATGTGTAGGGGACACCTGGATGATGAAACAAAACGGGCCCCTCCGAGGCTTTCATCCTGAAAAACATCCATGGCCCCCTGGTAGTTCCCTTTGTTCACTGCCTCAGCCAGCTGATGTATGCCACTTCCCTGCTGAAACCTGAAGTTATGGGCAAGGGTCACAACCACATCCCGCAGTGGTGAAGGCTCCCCTGGGCCAGGGGTGATTTTTTCATCCACCCTTTCTGCAAGGTCTATAAAGTCCGCAGAGTAGGAATATCCAGAACTTGCCCGACAGATATCTGCCAGCACGCTTCCTGCCTCAACAGAGGCAAGCTGATCCTTGTCCCCTATGAGGACCAGTCGGGCATCATCCTTTAGGGCCTCCACAAGGTGAACCATGAGGGGCAGGTCCACCATGGACGCCTCGTCTATCAAAACGGTATCCCACGGTAGTGGATGATCTTTATTGTGCCTAAAGCGCCCATCACGCGGGGATACCCCCAGGAGCCTGTGTATAGTTACTGCCTTGTCTGGCAACACGCTTTTGATTCTGTCTGGCAGGGCCATCTGACTAAGGCTCCTTTGGAAGGACTCCGTAAGCCTTGCAGCAGCCTTGCCCGTGGGGGCACAAAGTGCGACAGAGACCTCCTTACCGCTAGCCATTTCATTTTCTGCAACAAGGGCCATGATTGCGGCAACCGTCCTGGTCTTTCCAGTGCCAGGGCCACCGGAGATGACCCCAAAACTGCGGCATACCACATTGACAGAAGCTATCTTTTGCCAGTCCGGCACTGCAGGCCCCTTGGGGAAGAGTTTCTTGGCAAGCTGAAAAACGCCTTCTGAAACAGGCAGGCGCCTCGCCACCTTTTCCCTGATCCAGGAGGCAAGCCCTGTTTCATACCACCAGTAACGCTGGATATAGAGCCTGCTTCCATCCATGATGAGGGGCCTCGAGGTATTGCCTGGGTCACCCACTGCTTGGCATCTTCTTATGCGTGCAACGAACTCCTGCGGCCCCATTACATTTTTCCAGAACCAGTCAAGCCCCTTCTCCTGGACATAGTCCTTTAGAAATTGGGTCTTTAGGGCCAGACACGTGTGGGAGTCCTGCACAACGCACCACGCCAGATATGAGGCAAAGCCAAGAGCAATGGGCTCGTCCTCTAAAGCTTTGTCAAAACGGGATGAAAAACGAAGGACGAACCTTGCAAATTCCAGTGCGCGAACCGATGCCTCATCCCTCAGGGCAAGGCCCCGAAAGATGCTAAAGAAGTCCTCGCTGGACTTTATCTCCAAACTGGCATTATCTGTCCGTTCTCTAATTTCCAACAAGGTTGGGAAACCTCTCTTTCAACTCGTCTGTGGATACAAAGACAACTCCATTCCCACTGCCTTCATCCTCGAGACCAAGGCTCCTTATAAAGAGATAGTAGGCACCGGCCACCTTGTATTCCAGGCCTGCTTCCCCCTTTATCCGGTTCAAGAATTTTTCCAGGGCCTTTACATAAATGGCGGCCTGGAGCCAGTAGTTGTGCTCATCCATTGCCTCTAGCATTGCCTCTTTGGAATATGCCTCTGGCCCTGGTCCAAACCAGTTACTCTTGTAATCCACTATGTAGAATTCATCCCTATGCCTAAAGACAAGGTCCATGAACCCCTTCAGGACCCCCTCTTTCATCTCCTCGAGGCCATCGACACCAAGGCCTTCAAGGTAGCGAGGGTCAAAATCCATTGAAAATTCCATTTCCTTAGAAATCCATTTGGGATCAAGGCCCTTTAAAGTGATTCCCCTGCCAAGGGGCGCACTGACTGTGCCAAGAGCCATTTCCGAAAGGACCTTGTACCAGATATTGTCCAAGCCGTAGCGCAAGAGGACTTCCTTTGCCTTCTCTTCCACCTTTTCGACAGGCCAGTTGAAGTCCATCTCCTCCAAGAGGGAGTGAATACATTGCCCAGCCCGTGGCCCCTTGGGAAAGGTGAAGGCAGAAGGCTCTTCCCCTGATCCTAAAGGGGCATTATCTAGATGTGCCAAGGAAACTTCGAGAACCGGGGATGGCACATCCTCCTTGATGGAATGAGAAAGGGAGGTGAAGCTCAATCTCCTCCAAGACCACGGCGCTAGTGGAGAACGGGTTACCTTGGAAATGGCAAAGGGCCCCTGGACTTTCCTGTCAGCCCTTCCTACGGAAATATCCTTCCACTCCCTGCACTTGGCCCTTGGGCTTACAACCCTGACAAATTTTTCCTCGACCAACCTTTCAAAACGCCTATCCTTTATCTCAAGGGCTGCATCACCGTTGGTGTCATCTACCGGAACCCTTATAAATTCTGGAAGGGCTCTTTCAGGAAGATAGAAGTAAATCTTGTACTTTGCCCTTGTAAAGGCAACGTAGCCAAGACGAACGATCTCGGCCATCTTCTGCTCCTCTATTGCAAGGGCGCGTTCTGCATCGTCCCTATGATTCTCAGGGATGTTGGGCAGGCAACAGGAACTGTCTTCCTGGCCTGATTTACGATCTTTAAGGCACTGATAGAGGGTGGAAAGATACTCCTCTAGCCGTTTTTTCGCCCCCTCACCTCCTGGAGGCCTGGCAATATGGCACACATAGCTTCCTCGTTGTCTGTCATAGTATTTCTTGAGCTCACCCGTTTTTGTCTTTGGTGCCAGCCGGTGAATGTAGGGCAGAAACAGGATGGGAAACTCGAGGCCCTTGCTTTTATGATAACTCATTATCTTTACGAGATTTTCATCGCTTTCAAGCCTAAGCTGTTGTTCCTCTGCCCTGTCATTTGGCTCCTGTATGCGTTGAGACAGCCACTTGATGAGCCTTTCAGGCCCAGGCTCCTGCCTTTCTTCCTGGCACAAGAGCTCTGCCAGATGACGCAGGTTCGTAAGTCCCCGCTCACCACCCTTTAGGGAGAGAAGATTCTTCGGGATGTCAAACCTTGAAAACAGGGTCATTACCATGGGGTACACGCCCCGTGAATGCCATATCTCCCGAAATTCCTCAAACCTGTCCACGAGTACGTCCCACCTGGCCTGATCAAGCTTCATTTCCACAATATCCTTAGCGCTGAGCCCAAAGGCCTTGGTGGATATGGCAGTGGACAGGGCGCCTGTGTCTGAAGGATTTGCCACTGCCTTTAAGATATAAAGCATCAGATGGGCCTCATCTGA
>JAADCZ010000162.1 GCA_013154175.1 Thermodesulfobacteriota bacterium | reverse complement strand
TTGAAGGACTACTTTGGGGAAAATGAGCCCCAAAAGGAGCCCTTCAACATACTGGCCCCCTTTCGCAACTATATGGTGTGTGCCAACTGCGGGCTTTGCGCAAAAAAATGCCCCTTTGGAGCAATCAGCAAGGAGGATTTGTGGATAGACCCCTTTGACTGCGAAGGTTGCGGAATTTGTGCTGCCCATTGTCCACAAAAGGCCCTCCAGATGCTCAACATGCAGGTTGGAGAACTCCTCAGGATCGAGAGCAACGGCCAGAGGCTCTTTTATGGAAAACTGTTCCCAGGGGCACAGGGCGGGCCCTTGATGGTGGAAAAAATTAAAAAGGAGGCAGAGCAGGCATCTGACACCCTTCTGTCCGAAACCTATGGTCTTGGGGAGACTGCTGCCAGGCTGCTGGATGATGCAGAGATGGTAGTGGTCGTCCTGAGCCTCAAGGACAGGCAAACCCTGGACAGGGTGCAACAGCTTCCAAGGGAGGATTACGCTGAAAAATTCTTCCTGCTTAACATGGTAAAGGGTGAGGAAGATCAATACAGTGATTTGATTGGTGCCATGAAAGACAGGGGGTTTAAGATACTGCCCCATGTGGAGGAGACCTCTGACCAGGATATGCAAAGGGAACAATTTGCCAAGGCGGCAGAGGTGGTAGCATCTAGCATATCCTAAGGGGTCGATTCCTTAATTTACGTCAAAAAAACAAGGCGTTAAGAAACCCCTTACACACTTTTGGAGCCAAATCCTCGATTCAGTCTCACAAAGGGGCTCATAGGGGGGCTAAAGGTCCAGGAAGGTCTTCGGCCCATTGATATCCCATTGATATCATGGACTTTTACTGAAGGCTTTCTTGGACCTTCACTTTTCCCAAAAATCCGCTTTAAAAATCGGCCGAGTTTAATACACTGTCTTTTACTTATTCACTTCTAGCTTTCAGGGACTTCCAAGATGCCAAGGGATGCCAATACCCCCACAATGACAAGGACCAATCTCTTTCTTCTGCCACCAAAGGGCTCCTTGACACCAAACACCCCGGATGATCCCCTTCCCTATTACTACAAGCCTTTGGTTGGCTGGTTTTTCAAAAAGCGGATTGAGCAGGCCCTTGCCCTCTTGAACCCCCCGTTTAAATCGGTGCTCGAGGTGGGCTATGGCAGCGGAATACTCCTTCCCTCCCTTGCACAAATGGCTGATAGGGTCACGGGAGTGGATCTTGCCTCTGACCCTGAAGTGGTGGGAGCAAACCTGAGACGCCTCGGTGTCCAGTGCCATTTGATTAAAGGGAACCTACTTGAGGTCACCTTTGACAAGGAAGGCTTTGACTTGATTGTGGCAATATCTGTCTTGGAACACATTCAGGATCTTGAGCCGGTTTTTGAGAGGCTTCATGAGTTGTTGACGCCCTCTGGATATTTGCTCGTGGGGATGCCAAGGGTCGATAAATTTATGGAAAAGGCATTTGCCTCAATTGGATTCAAGGGCATCGAGCAACACCACGTCACCACCTACAAAATGTGTATCGAGGCAGCAACCCCTTGGTTCAGGTTGGTAAAAAGGGCCCATCTGGTGCCCTGGCTTCCTGAATGGGCCGGACTCTATTTCAACATGCTGTTTCAAAAGAAGTAGGGCAAGCCCGGTAAATTGCCGTTTTTTTCAGCTACCTGCCGCGAAACCACCGCAATTCTCAAACAAGTCTATCATTTTCAAACCTTTTATTAAGTCCGTTTAAAAAAAATTAATTACAAAATACTTTGTTTTATTGACAATTAATCCAGAATGATCATCTTTTTATTAAACAACTTTTAATAAAAGGAGGAGAAGTCATGAATATTGTAGAAAAACAAGAAAAACTAGCTGCAATTACTAAGGAATACATTGATGCAATTGAGGATGCAATCTCTACCCTGGAAAAAGAAATCAAGGAAGCAATGGATGTAGAAAAATCGGGCAACCCCGAGTGGGAAAAATCAATTGAGGGTTACATTGACGAACTACATTCAATCATATTCTCACTGCCTGAGCCTCGTCACGGCCATAAGGATCTACACAAGAAGATTGCAGAGTTAAGGAAAAGGATAAAGGATATCTACGCCGACTTTAAGGCAATGATTAAAAAGGGTTAGCAACAAAAAGGCCTGGCTAATAATTTTAGCCAGGCCAAAAAGTTCATAGTAAACCTATCTCAAACAACCTATTCCAAAACTAAAGCTGAATTACCAAATAAGACTCAGTAGTATCAATTGATACAAATAGTAACTATAATGGCACGTTACACTTGCCAACCTTCAAACAGAGACTGCGCTATAATAGTTTTATCACCTTCTCCTAACCTTCCAAAAATCTAAACATTGAATCGGAAGTTGATAACATCCCCGTCTTGCACCACATAATCCTTGCCTTCGAGGCGTACCTTTCCTGCCTTCTGGGCCGCCTGATAACTACCTGCAGCTATAAGATCATCAAATGCCACGACTTCCGCCCTGATAAACCCACGTTCAATGTCTGAGTGGATGCGGCCTGCAGCCTTTTGAGCCACGGTTCCCTTCTTAATCGTCCAGGCCTTTACCTCATCCTCGCCTACTGTAAAGAAAGAAATCAGCCCAAGAAGACTGTAGGACTCACGGATGAGCATATAGGTGGCAGGCTCTTGGATGCCCATATCCTGCCTGAACATCTCGGCCTCTTCCTCATCGAGCTGGGAAAGCTCCATCTCAAGACTGCCCTTTATCTTTACCACACTGACGCCTTCTGGGAGGTCAACGTCGAACTGGCTTGGATCTGCATCTTCCCCCAGATTCAACACCACGATGCAGGGCTTGGCAGAAAGGAAGGTATAGCCCTTTAACTCTGGGGCGTTACTTATCTCTTCATCCTCTCTCAAGGCACGGCCACTGTCTAGAAGCTCATAGGCCTTTTTCAGGAGCTCGAACTCCTTTGGATTCCCCTTCTTGCCCTTCTTAAGCTCCTTTTCCATCCTCTCCAGGCGCCGTTCCACTATCATCTGGTCTGTGAGCAGGAGTTCTGCCTCAAAGTTCTCAAAGTCCTCCTGGGGATTTGGGGGTTGACCAGCAAAATCGAAACAGCGCACCACATGCACCAGGGCATCACACGGCCTCAACAGACGCAGAATGGCATCCATTGAATCCTTCTCATCCTTGGCACTCAACCCTCCACCAAGGTCCACATACTGGATAATGGCCGGGCTCGTCTTCTTGGGATTATACATCTGGCTGAGCTTGTCCAGCCGTTCATCTGGAACCTTCACCTGGGCAATATTTGGATCCTTTTTTCCACCGGAATATGCAGAAACTTCTGCCTCGCTTCCTGTGAGCGCATTAAAGATGGTGGTCTTTCCAGAACCTGGAAGGCCTACTATTCCTATTTCCATAACAAATCTACCTTATTTTTTTATTTTCCTATGGATTACCGCACGGGGTGGTATCCCCTTGAATCTTCATGATAGCATGCTCCAGGACAGGGCCAACCGCCTCGAGACCATCCCTGACTGCCTTGGGGCTACCTGGCAAGTTGATGATCAGGCACTTGCCCCGGACCCCCACAACACCCCTTGAAAGCATGGCCCTTGGAGTCTTGTTCAAACCATAAGCACGGATTGCCTCGCTCATCCCTGGAATGGCTCTGTCAATGACATCTAGGGTAGCCTCAGGAGTCACATCTCGTGGTGAAAGCCCTGTGCCCCCTGTGGTAAAGATGATATCGAGACCAAGTTCGTCAACCCACGAAACCAGCGTCTTTCTAATCTCGTCTTCCTCATCTGGGGTTACGCCAGTTGCGGATATTTGAAACTTATCCGTGCCCTCGAGGTACTCACATATTAAAGGGCCTCCGGCATCCTCCCGGAGACCCTGATAGGTACTGTCACTAACAGTTAGAACGCCCGCCTTGAACAACTACTTGTCTTCCTCCTGCTTTCTTTCAGCAACTATCTTTTCGATAAGGTTGGGTGGCACCTCTTCATAGTGGGAAAACTCTATGGTGAAGGTACCCTGACCAGCTGTCATGGCGTTGAGATCGAGGACATATTTCTGAACCTCTGAAAGGGGTACGAGGGCAGTCACGGTCTGGACACCCTTGCCAGGCTCCATACCCATGACCTTTCCCCTACGGGCATTCAAGTCGCCAATGATATCTCCCACACTGTCTTCAGGCACTGTGACCACCAGCTTCACAATGGGTTCGAGGAGGGTGGGCTTTGCCTCCATGACACCCTTTTTGAAACACTGAATGGCAGCAATCTTAAAGGCCATTTCGCTGGAGTCCACCTCGTGGGACTTACCGTCGTAGAAGCGAACCTTTACGTCTGTAACAGGGTAGCCTGCCAAGGGGCCTGCCTGCATTGCCTCCTGGATACCCTTTTCTACTGCAGGAACGAAGTTTCTTGGAACATTCATTCCAACCAGGGCCTCTTCAAACTCGTAACCTTCGCCCCTGGGTAACGGCGTGATGTCAAAATGTACCTCTGCGAACTGGCCTGCACCACCTGTCTGTTTCTTGTGACGATAGATGACTCCCTTCTTGGGGGCCTTGATGGTTTCGCGATAGGCTATCTTCGGGGTGGTGAGATCAACACTGACACCAAACTTGCGCTGCATCTTGTCGATGGTGGCGTCTATATGAATCTGGCCAAGGCCTGAGATAAGGAGCTCGTTCGTCTCTGTGTCTCTGGTGACCTGCAAGGTGGGATCTTCTTCCCTAAGCCTTGCAAGGGCCTGGGTAATCTTCTCTTCATCACCCCTGCTCTTTGGCTTGAGGGCATAGGTGATGACAGGTGAGGGAAATTCAACGAAGGGATATATGATGGGGGCTGCTGGATCTGAAAGGGTATCACCCGTTTCAGTATGTTTCAGCTTGGCCAAGGCGACTATTGCACCAGGGCCTGCCTCGTCAACATTTTCCTGCTGTTTGCCCTTTAAAACGAAACAGGGGCCAAACTTTTCCTTTTCCTTCTTGTTGGCATTCAAAACCGTTCCGTCTGGCTTTAACACGCCAGAGTATATGCGCATAATGGAAAGGCGACCTGCGTATGGGTCTGTAAGGGTCTTGAACACAAGGGCTGAAAATGGTTCGTCCGGGCTTGGCTTTCTCACGACTTCCTCACCCTTTTCAGGATCCTCGCCAGTAACCTCACCCCTGTCCTCTGGAGATGGCAAGAAGCTCACTATGAGATCGAGGAGAATGGAGGGGCCGATATTCTTGGTGGCAGAACCACAAACCACAGGGACAAACCCGCCATCGAGAATACCCTGCCTAAGGCCGGAAAGTATCTCCTCTGATGAAAGCTCCTCTCCCTCGAGAAACTTTTCAAGGAGCTCTTCCTCGGACTCTGCTGCATATTCAATAAGGTTGTTCCTGGCCTCTTCCACCTCATCTGCCATGTCGGCAGGAATGTCTATGGGCTTCTTTTTCCCATCCTCGGAAAATTCATAGGCCTTCATCTGCACCAGGTCCACGACGCCCTTGAAATCTTCCTCCCGACCAATTGGCAGGGTGACGGGCACCAGCCTGATCTCGAGTGCTTCCCTCAAGGCATCGAGTGCTTCATTGAACTTTGCCCTCTCCCTGTCCATCTTGTTGAGAAACATCAGGGCCGGAACCCCGGCATCTGCCACCATGGACCAGATCTTCTGGGTCTGGGGTTTGACCGGATCAACTGCATCTGCCACAAACAGGCAACTGTCTGCAACACGCAGGGCAGAAATGGTTTCATGGAGGAAGTTGTCTTCCCCCGGGGTGTCCATAAGGTAGAGCGCATGCTTGTTCCAGTTGAAGGTAAAGAAGGCAGTGTTTATGGTAATCTTCCTTTTCACCTCCTCAGGCTCAAAATCGAGGTTGGAATTACCCTCATCCACCTTGCCTAGTTTTTTGGTGGCCTTTGCAGAATAGAGCAGGGCCTCGGCCAGAGATGTCTTGCCACTGCCGCTCTGAGAAACTATTGCAAAATTTCTTACCTTGGCTGTTTCCATGTCGTCTCTCCCTTCCCCTACAAGTTAATTTCTTATCATCCAGCATTATGAGCCTGATTGTGGCAACATAATTAATTTCATTATAATGCGTCAAGTATTTGCCAGGGATTTTGCCAGGGGATTTTGTCAATGGCAATAATGATTGAAGCTCAGAAATGATAAAAGCCCATGAATCCTTTCTCATGGGCTAATATCCGAAAAAGTGGAGAGACTCTGGACTTTTTTCAAAAAAGGGCAGCCGCCTATTGAGCTGCCCCCATTCGAGCTATGCCACAGGGTATGCCTTTTCGGGGCGTTCATCGACCAGGCGCACGTCTGTTGCCCCTTCATCGAGTTGGACTATCTTCGTGCGTGTCACTATGCGCTCAGGAAGCTGAATTACCCTGCCACGCCGCCTGATGGTAGTGGGGGCGATGCGGGTCTTATAGGTGATTTTTACACCGAAGACCTTTCTTCCAAAACGGGTTGTATATTCCCCAGGCCCTTCCATGGTGATGTCAAAGGCGTCTCCTGGAAAGTAAACACGCTTGACCCGCAAACGCGGATAGACCCTGCCGCCTTTGTACTGATGGGGGCTTTCATAGACAAGCCACAAGGTCTTTCCACTTCTGTAGCGGGCTTCAGTTGGAACATAGGTATCTGCCTTCTTCTCTTCCTCTAGCAGCCGCTGCAGATACTCCTCGACTGTATCCTCCTGAACCAGATCATCCTCATTCCAGGTATCGAATGCAATGTCCCAGTCATTTACCGCAGCCACAAGGTTGGCAAGCTCCACACTGCGCTCGTTTTCTTTGTATGCGATCTCCCTAATCTTGGGAACATCGTCTCCAAGCCTTCTCTCAAGCTCTCTTGAATAGGTGAGGGTGACCAGAAAGTCTGCATACTTTTTGAGCTCTATAAGCTCTTGAGGCTCATCCACAAAGAGCATGGCCTTTCTGAGTCTGCAGAACTCTCGACGTAGCACATCGAGCTCGCTCTGGATTTCAGCTATGATCTCAAGGGGTTTGGCCTTCTCTATTTCCTCGATCAAAGCATCGTCCAACCCATCCAGCCTTTCTTCTATCTCCTTTGCTGTCTTTGCCTTCCAGGGATTGTAATGTTTGTCCCAGCCCTTGCTCTGGGCCACGTAGTTGGCCAGACGCACTGTGGCAACGTTCTCCTCCCTGGACGCCTCCCGCAATTTGTCCACTCGGGGGCCGAACTTCTTTTGCCAAAAGGGGCTGTAAGTGAGGGTGCAGAGATAATCTGACCTCTTTTTGAGGTCTGTTAACTCTTCTGGTCTTTCCACCTTCAACATCTCATCCCTTATGAGGCAGTTTATACGCCTAATATCATCCACATTGTTTACCGGTCCATAAATCCAGGCCATTATTAGTCCCCCCTAATGAATAAGTCTTGTTAGTGAGAAAATAGGTTCAAAATTTGCCAATGCAACAAAATAGCTTTAAATTAGATAAATAATTTACTTCTCATTTGGCTGATTAATATTGCATTTGGAATAAGCATGGTTGGCTACGTGGCATTAACCCTGAAAGGGTAATCCGTTGATACACTTGAAGAGGCGATAAGTTTGCCCTGCCTGATGTCACAGTGTTGACATAGTTGATGGACACAAGTATCTTTAGACGGTTTAGGCTCTACGAATCCAATGTTTTTTTAAGAAACAATAGGCCAAATATATGTTTGAAAATTTAAGCGATAGACTGGCCAAGGTCTTTAAGAAGTTCAAAGGTCAAGGCACACTTTCCGAGGAAGATATCAACCAGGGCCTGAGAGAGGTGCGTCTGGCACTCCTGGAGGCCGATGTCAACTACAAGGTTGTAAAGGACTTCATCAAAAGGGTCAAGGAGCGCGCCCTTGGCCAAGAAGTCATGGACAGTCTGACACCTGGCCAGCAGGTGGTAAAGATAGTCCATGAGGAGTTGATCAAACTCCTTGGAGAACATGACGAAGGGCTGAACCTTTCAGGCAAACAGCCAGCGGTCATACTTCTTGTAGGACTTCAGGGCTCAGGTAAGACAACCACGGCGGCCAAGCTGGCCAGATGGCTTCGAAAGAAGGGGCGCAAGCCATATCTTGTCCCGGCAGACATTTACAGGCCAGCGGCCATCAAACAGCTAGAGACCCTGGCGAAACAGATAAACTGCCCCTGTTTTCCAACAAAGGAGGGTACACCTCCACCAGACATCGCCAGGCAGGCAGTTGCCCAGGCGGAGATGCAGGGGCTGGACACAGTCATAATCGATACAGCTGGCCGACTGCACATAGACGATGCCCTGATGGCGGAACTCAAGGCCATCAAGGAGCAGGTTGAGCCCCAGGAAATCTTGCTGGTGGCCGACGCCATGACGGGTCAGGACGCAGTCAACATAGCCGACAGCTTCAACAAGGCCCTTTCCCTAACCGGCGTCATACTCACCAAAATGGAAGGTGATGCCAGGGGAGGTGCTGCCCTGTCCATTCGTTCCGTGGCCAATGTGCCCATCAAGTTTGTGGGTGTAGGGGAAAAAATCAATGCCCTGGAAGTCTTTCACCCCAAAAGGATAGCGGACCGAATTTTGGGCATGGGGGACGTGCTGACCCTCATCGAAAAGGCCCAGGATACCATCGACAAGGACAAGGCCCTCGAGCTCCAGGAAAAACTCAAGAAAAATGCCTTCACCCTCGAAGATTTCAGGGATCAGTTAAGGCAAGTAAGAAAGATGGGCAGCCTGGAACAAATCATCTCCATGATTCCAGGGCTAAATAAGATGAAACAATTCAAGAATATGATGCCCGATGAGAAGGAGCTTGTTAAGATTGAGGCCATCATAAACTCCATGACGCCGGAGGAAAGGCGCAAATATACCATTATCAACGCAAGCAGGAGGCGTCGTATAGCAAAAGGAAGTGGAACCACAGTCCAGGACGTCAACCAGTTGTTAAAGAACTATGCCGAAATGAACAAGATGTTAAAGAAGTTTGGCAAAGGAAAATTCAAAAAAATGCCCCGCGGGCTGTTCCCTTTTTGAATGGACTTGCAACAGTTGCACAAAATTAGTAATTAGGGACTTCCCAAAGGGCACTAAAATGCATAAAATTTATTTTGGAGGAATAAATGGCAGTTAGAATTCGATTGGCAAGGGGTGGCCGCAAAAAACGGCCTTTTTACCGTATAGTGGCAGCTTACTCAGAGTCACCTAGGGATGGACGTTTCCTAGAAGTACTAGGTACTTATGACCCCCTCAAGGATCCGGCCGAAATAAAGCTTGACCCAGATAAGGTCAAAAAGTGGCTGGAAAGGGGAGCAAAGCCATCCCAGACCGTGCGATCACTGATGTCAAAGGTGGGATGTACGGTCTAGGCTCTTATCTTGCTCATTGCAGCAATCGATGGCCGGTTATGTGGAGGTAAGTGACATGAAGGAATTGATAGAACACATCGCTAAAGCTCTGGTCGACTACCCGGAACAAGTTGAGGTGAACGAAGTAGAGGGTCAGCAGACCTCTGTTATCGAGCTCAAAGTAGCCAAGGAAGACCTTGGCAAGATAATTGGAAAACAAGGCAGGACGGCCCGGGCCATGAGGACCATATTGAGTGCCGCCTCCACAAAACTGAAAAAAAGGGCCGTACTGGAAATACTAGAATAAAAAGTTTCAGATTTAATCTGGCCCTAGAGAGGCCGGCACAATGGGCTGGCCTGTCGAAATAACCTTATTCTAGCCTTTAGCAGCCGGTCGTCTGGCTGACGGCCGGTCTTTTCTAAACTTCCTTCATTTCCTCTTTTCAATCCACATGGATGACAACTACGTTGCCATAGGACGCATAAAGAGGGCCGTGGGCCTTAGGGGAGACGTACTCGTAAGGGCATTCTCTAGCATAGACAGCTATGCAAGAGCTGGATGTGTGTTTCTCAAAAAAAATGGTGACTTTATAAAGGTGCCCATCAGGATTGTCAGGCTCAAGGGTGCCAAAGACGCTGTTTGCCACCTCGACGGTATAGACAATCGCACCCAGGCTGAAGAGCTAAAGGGGCAGACTGTATATCAGGCCAAGTCCCTTCTTCCAAGGGATGATGCCAACGAATATTACTGGTATGAGCTGAAGGGGCTCAGGGTTATAAATTCGGACTCCCAGGAACTTGGCACCATCAAGGCCATAATTGAGGCAGGGGCCCAGGATATATTGGTAGTAAGGGCCAAGGACCAGGAAATCCTCATTCCAATGGTGGATGAGTATATTCGCAATATCGACACTGAGGCGGGCATATGCAGCGTGGACATCCCCCAAACCCTCATAGATGCCACTTTAAGCAGGGTCAAGCGCTCCCATAAGAAAAAATAAAGTGAAGTTCCACATTATAACCATATTTCCAGACTATTTTGACTCGCCCTTGAGCCACGGAGTCATAGCCAAGGCCATAGAGGCTGGGACTCTGCAGGTGGAACCAGTGGATTTGCGTGATTTCACCACGGATCGCCACAGGACAACCGATGACAGGCCCTATGGAGGCGGTGCCGGAATGGTGATGACCCCGGAACCATTGGCCAAGGCCATCTCGCACGTTAAGGCCCAGGCGCCAGATGCTCCAGTGATACTATTTTCGCCTGCAGGTCGCCTCTTTGACCACAAACTCGCCTCAAGTCTGTCGCAGCAGGAGGAACTCATACTCATCTGTGGTCGTTACGAGGGGGTGGACCAGAGAATCATAGACAAGTTTGTGGACATGGAGATCTCCATTGGGGATTTCGTCCTAACTGGCGGGGAACCTGCCGCCCTGGTCTTCATAGATGCAGTGGGAAGATTGATACCAGGGGTTCTCGGATGCAAGGACTCGGCTACCCAGGACTCCTTTGCCACAGGACTTCTCGAACACCCCCACTACACCAGGCCAAGAACATTTATGGGAATGGAGGTTCCAGACGTTCTTCTAAGTGGAGATCATAAGAAAATAGAAGAATGGAGGCGTAAAAAATCCCTTGAAACCACCCTTGAAAGGCGCCCGGATCTACTTGACAAAACAGAACTTACAGAGTCCGACCTCGAATATTTGAGAAATCTAAAGAAAAGTTAATCAAAAGACCATAAAATGACTAAGAGGGCCGAAATATACCTTGCACTGGTGCATTACCCCGTGCTTAATCGCCAGGGAGACAAAATTTGTTCGGCTATAACCAACCTCGATATCCACGACATAGCCAGAACGTGCACTACATTCGGAGTAGAGGGGTTCTTCATAGTCACCCCTTCCCAGGAGCAAAAAGCCCTTGCCCAAAGGGTAATGAAACACTGGCTGACAGGGGCAGGAGGAAGGTTCAACCCCGACAGGAAAAGGGCCTTCGAACAGGTGACCATTGTGGACTCGGTGGCTGAAGCCATCGAGCTCATTGGCCATCCAAGAGACCAGATTGGAATGTTTGCCACATCGGCCAGAAAGATTGATGAATGCATTTCTTGGGAAAGATTTGAAAAAATAGTGTACAAACCAGAGTTTGAATGTATATTATTGCTCTTTGGTACGGCCTCGGGGCTCCATGAAGAGTGTCTTCATGAGTGCGATGGGGTTATTTGCCCCATTTATGGGCCTACAGACTACAACCACCTGTCTGTCAGGAGCGCCGTTGCCATCACCCTTGACAGAATTACAGGAATCAGGAGGCAATAAAATGGATGTAATACGTCGTCTGGCCTTTGAAGAAATGAGGACGGATATTCCTCCCTTCAGGCCTGGAGATACGGTAAAGGTCCACGTAAAGATAAGGGAGACAGCAGAAAAGGAAAGGATTCAGGTCTTTGAAGGTGTTGTCATAAGCCGTAAAGGCAGCGGCATTTCCGAGACCTTTACAGTGAGGAAGATTTCCTACGGCGTAGGTGTTGAAAGAATCTTCCCTGTAAACTCTCCAAGAATCGAAAAAATAGAAATCGTCCAGACTGGCCGCCACAACAGGTCCAAGCTCTTCTACCTGAGAAACCTCCGCGGCAAGGCCATGAGGCAGAAAATCAGGAACAAGAGGACCATGTAGTTTTGCCCAGGTCCCTGTTTGGTCAGGACATATCAGACGAACCAGGAGCCTGGCATTTTGAACAAATCCTGCAGGATCAGGGGCTCTGGCCAGCAGCAGGTGTCGACGAGGTTGGCAGAGGCTGCCTGGCAGGCCCCGTTGTCGCTGCAGCAGTTATCCTCAAAGACGACATATCTGACCACGGAATCACGGATTCCAAGAAGCTGTCACCTGCCCAACGTGAGGAGCTGGCAGAATTTATAAGGTCTGTGGCCCTTGCAGTGGCAGTGGCCCAGGTAGAGCCCCATCAGATAGATCAGATCAACATCCTGAGGGCCAGCCTCGAAGCCATGAAACAGGCTGTACAGGCCCTTCCCATACGCCCCAAGGCCCTTCTGGTTGATGGCAACCAACAAATTCCCATGGAAATCCCCCAGAAAACATTGGTTAAGGGCGATTCACGCTCCTGCTCCATTGCAGCTGCATCCATTGTGGCCAAGGTTTACAGAGACAACCTGATGGTGAGATACGCCAAGGAATTTCCCGGTTATGGATTTGAAAACCACAAGGGCTATGGAACCAGGGAACATCTGAAAAAATTGGCAGCCCTCGGCCCCTGCCCTATCCACAGGAGGTCCTTCAAGGGTGTCATTCAGGACAAAAAATCCCCTTAAACTAAAGGGCAAGGCCTTTGGAAGCCTTTGCGAGAACATTGCCATAGACTACCTTCAAAATGAGGGTTACAGGATAATTGAACGAAATTTCAAGATTCCCCAGGGCGAAATCGACATCATTGCCCAAAAGGACGGCTATATAATCTTTGTCGAAGTCAAGGGAAGAAAATCTTCCAGATATGGCCCTCCCCATGAGGCCGTCACCCTTCAGAAACAGAAGATCATAAGACTGGTGGCCAAGGCATACATAAGTCAAAATGGCCTTGAATCCCAAAAGGTCAGATTCGACGTTTTGGGAATAACCTTTTCAGGCAACGCTGACAAGCCAGAAATCACACACATACCCTTTGCCTTTTAGACACAACTTAAAAGCCCGTTCCATTTTAGGCAATTACATCTTGTAACAACACCGAATAGATGCCCCTGGGCTTTATCTTATTGAAAATATTTGCACTTTGGAATATTATTCCTTAAATTTCCATTGTGAAGTCTTCATTTCGACCAAACTTGTGATGCCCCTACCCGCCGCGTCTAGCACGAGGATCATGGTAAACTGCATGCGGTCAATGGCTCTTAGTTAAAAGTTGTGGCAAATGTGACCTCTCATTCACCATTACGGATCACAGGGGCCAGAAAAAGGCGTACGCCTCTTGAGGCAAGGGGTCAACTGGCTAATGGCTTTATTTTTGCTGTCAGTTCTTAAAATGGCAGGGTCTGGAACTATTTTACCCCCATCTAAAATAGGAGATAGCAGTGGTCACACTCCCCAGCAGACGAAAATTGTTTGAAATCCTCTTTGAAGGAATGCCGACAGGCTGTTTTCTAGTGGATAATAATCTTGAAATCATAGCATTTAACAGGGCGGCAGAAAGGCTTACTGGCTGGAAACGGGAGGAAGTTATAGGAAAGCCCTGCTCCCAGGTGATGCGTAGCAGTCTGTGTGGACAGTTTTGCCCCCTCAAGGATGACTCTGCAAAGAAAAAGGAATACATTGCCCGAGAGGCCACAATAAAAAACAAATTTGGTGAGGAAATCCCAATTTGCTTTTCAAGCTCCAAGGTCTTTGACCCCTCTGGCCGTCTTGAAGTGGGAATAGAGATCTTTCGGGACAGGGCCGATGACGAAAGACTACAGACCCTAAGAAATCATATCATCTCCATCTTTGCCCACGACATAAAGACTCCAGTCAGTGTTACCGCAGGCCTCATCAACAGGATACTGGCTGGAAAGGCCGGGCCCATCACCGACAAGCAGCGCGAATACCTCGAATTCATATTGAAGGAGAATATGCAGGTCGAGTTGCTCATCAACAACCTTTTGGAGTTACTTAGCATTGAAAGTGGCAGAAGGCAGGTAGAAAAAATCGCCACAGATTTACACAGCTTCCTCAAGGAAGCCATTGAGGAGATAGGCCCCAAGGCCCAGGCCAACGATATCAAAATAACCCTGCACATAGACAGCGCCATTAAGAGACCCGTCTATTTGGACCAAATCCAGATAAAAAGAGTAATAACCAATCTCCTGGACAATGCCATAAAGTACTCCCCAAAGGGAAGCACAGTCGAGCTTAGGGCAGAGCTCAAGGATGGATGGCTCATATTTTCAGTCAAGGACCAGGGCATCGGCATACCCAAAGAAGAGCTTCCCCACATCTTCGAATACTTTTTCAGGGCCAGCAACTCTAAGGAAAAGGCCGAAGGCACCGGTCTTGGCCTTGCCTCAGCCAGGGCGATTGTGGAGTCACACGGTGGAAGGATATGGGCCAAAAGCCAGGAGGGCGTGGGCACGACCTTCTTTGTGCGCCTTCCCTATGAGCCAGATCCATGATGTGCAGGCGCGCTTTACCCTAGGCCCTGGTGTGTAGAAACCAAACCATGTCGCAGACGAAACTCGTCATCACTGCAGCTGTAAGGGACGAACTCCCCATCTCTTTCATTAAGGAATGCGGTTGTCCAGTAGTGACTACAAAGGCCCTCAGAAGTGGCATATGTGGCTCATTCAGGAAGGGCCGTGAGGGCATAGTCTTTGTAATTACAGGTGTTGGCAAAGAAAAAAGCCGCCAGGCAGCCGAAGCCATTTGCGAGTATCTTTCACCACTGGCAGTGGTAAATGTTGGAACCTGTGGTTTAAACTCGCCAACCTACTCTTTTGGCCACAATGGTCCTGGCATATTCGTGGCAAGTGAAACCAAAACCCCTGAAGGGGTCTTAAGGTGCCATCTGCCGCTGCCCTTTCCTCTTCCTGAAGAAGTGAAACCCCAAAAGGCGTGGATAGAAAGCCTTGAACGACCCCTTTTGAAACACTCGCCCTGTATAGGCCCGCTTGTCGATATGGAGGCTGGGTTTCAAAACCAGATCTTTTCCCGGAAAAACATCCCCTTTTCATGTCTGAAGGTGGCCTCTGATACCTGCTCAGATTCAACAAGAAGGGATTACAAAAATTCTCTTCAAAGGGTTAGAAGCCTGCTTCAGGGCATCCTTGGCTTTATTGACACAAAGGACCTATCGCCATCCATATCTGTTATCATTCCGGTACGTAACAGATACAGACGTCTTGAAAGATGTATCCGCTCTGTCCTTGCCCAGACCTACAAACCCAAAGAGGTGATAGTGATAGATGACGCATCAAGGCCGCCCATCGCCTCCATGCTTCCAGGGGACGTCGTGGACAAAATCAACCTCATAAGGCTTCAGGAAAGAAGGGGGGTCTCCTTTGCCAGAAACCAAGGCATACGCAAGGCCACAGGTGACTGGATCGCCCTTCTCGATTCGGACGATGAGTGGACCCCAGGGAAGCTTTCCAACCAGGTGGCCTATTTACAGGCCAATCCATTTTTTGAAATACTACAGTGCGAAGAGATATGGATCCGAAATGGCAAGAGGGTCAATCGTTGCAAGCACCATGAAAAGGAGGAAGGATGGATATTTGAAAAAAGCCTCGGTCTTTGTGCAATAAGCCCTTCCGCAGTGCTCCTTAGAAAAGACCTCCTCCTCGACACCTATGGCCCTTTTGACGAAAGGTTCCCGGCCTGTGAAGACTATGAGTTGTGGCTCAGGATAACCAGGCAAAAGCCTGTTGGGCTCAACCCAGAGCCCGATCTGATAAGATACGGGGGCCATAGTGACCAACTCTCTGCCAGGTATCCGGCAATGGACAGATTCAGGGTTGCAGCCCTGTTGAAGGCCCTTGAGAACGAGGACAACCCAGAGCTCATAAAATCCATCACAGCTGCACTTAAACAAAGGCTTCTAATACTTTATACTGGTGCCCAAAAGCGACAAAAACTACATGACGCCTCAATCTACCAGGAAATACTCGGGCATTTAGAGGCCAAAAGGCACGTTTCATGGACCAATTACCCCATCCTTCTAAAGAAATATCCATAGTGGAGACTGAAGCCCTGGACCTTAATCTTGGTTTTTCCCTAAAGCTCAGGGAACTGGGGCTGTGGAAAACCGAACACCTCTTTTCAAGCCTGGAGACGAGTGGAATCCTTGAACCCATTTTGGTAGCCTATGAACAGGATTCTTCCGGCCCTGCACTCTTGATAGATGGATTCAAGAGGCTCATGTGGGCCAGAGACAGGGGCATCTCACATCTTTCAGCTATGGACACTTCTTTGTCCCCCAGGGAACTTCTACTCTTTCTTCTCCAGAAGCATGGCAATGAACTAACAAGCTGTGCCCTGATTGCCCTGTTTCTGGATTTCGTTGCAGAAAGGGGCTTTGATAGCCACCTGATTCTAAATGAGATCATGCCTGCCCTTGGGCTTCAGGGGCACGCCAAATTGTTGGAAAAATACAGACGGGTTGCCACCCTCCCTGTCAAGGTCCTGACCCTTTGCCACAAAAAGGACTTCTCTCTCAAGCGTTGTATCAACCTCACCCATCAGCCCAGGCAGTTGCTTGAACGCCTCATTGAACTCGAGGGCAAACTTTCCCTTTCAGCAAGCCTCTTTCAAGAACTTTGCGATGCAATTTCTGACATATTGAAACGGGAAGGTCTGTCTGTGGAGGAGTTTTTCCAGAGAAAGGAAATTATTGAAATCTTGGAGGCCGGGCAGGATCGTGCAACTACCACCAGATTGTTTCGTAGCTACATCAGAAAGCTGAGAAATCCCCTGCTCACTTCTTATCAGAGGGAGCTTCAGAAGATTCATAAAACGTATTTCAGCTCTGCTCCATTTCATGTCAAATGGGATGAAACCCTTGAAAATCGCCGTATTGAAATCAGCTCCACTGTTACAGATATTGAAGAGCTAAGGAACCTTTCAAAGGCAATTTCATCTGAAAAAACCAAAAAAGGGGTGAAGGAACTACTTTCTCGCTTCTAGGCTGCCCATGACCTTTAAAACAGTTACCATACATCCAGAAATTGACCAGGCGAATTGGGAAAGACTCTTGCCCGCATCAAATGTCAGGGTTGGCCCCAGCCCCAAGATGTCCGATTACAGACAGGGCAAACGCCACCTCTTCATAGGGCCAAAACGGGGGCAACTGTTTCATCTCTGCGCCAGTTTGGACCCTCGCTATATTTGTTGCAGCACCCATGTCGTTTCCCACATCAGCAACTGCCCCTTTGAATGCACCTACTGTTTCTTGCAAAACTATTTAACCGACACCACCCTTTCTGTAGTGGCAGACACCAGGGCCATAATTGAGGAGATCAGGGAAAAAACCAGTGAACAACCCTGGCGCCTCTTCAGAATAGGCACGTGGGAGCTAGGAGACAGCATTGGGGTGAATCCACTCAATGAGATGGCTGCAAGGCTCGTCATGGAATTTGCCAGCCTGGACAACTGCATATTGAAACTTCGAACGAAATCGGACCAAGTCACCCCGCTCCTGGATGTGGACCATGGAGGAAGATGCGTTGTTTCCTGGACAGTCAACCCCCAGGAGGTGATAAAACGGGAGGAAATAGGTACGGCCCCCTTGGGAAAACGCATTGGCGCCATGGAACAAGTTGCCAGGGCAGGCTACCCCATTGGTCTTCATTTCGACCCTATGATATTTTTCAAGGGGTGGCAAAGGGCATATGAGAAGCTTGTAGAGGCAATATTCAATAGGATAAACCCCAAAAGTGTAATATGGATCTCCATTGGAAGCCTCAGGTTCAATCCGGAGATGAAAAAGAAGATTGAAAACAACTACCCCAACACCAAAATAACATCGGCTGAACTGGTCTTGGGAGACGACAACAAGCTAAGGTATCCAAGACCCCTTCGCGAAGGGATGTATAGGTTCCTTCTCGAAAGATTAAGGGATGCAGGGGCAGATGAGTGTTTTACCTACCTTTGCATGGAAAGGCCCAATGTTTGGCAAAATGTTTTTGGAAGGGCCCCACGCTCAATTGGCCACCTTGACTACCTGATTGCCAACTCGGTTCACAACCGCTTCCCGCAGATTGCACCTGCCCCGCCACAAAAGGAGCTATATCTTAGTCTCGAATACTAAAGACCAGCCCTCGAAGGCTGACTGCTTGATTGGCCTAGACGTGGAATAACGGCCTTTGCCTGTCTTTATACCAATCCAGTATGATATTCCATGCCTCTTCGGCGCTGTCTGCCATTGAAAATATATCCAGATCCCGTTCGGCAATGGTGCCTTCCTCCACAAGGAAGTCAAAGTCTATGAGTCGGTTCCAAAATTTCTTGCCCACCATGACTATGGGCATTGGTTCCTGTTTGTGGGTCTGGACAAGGGTCAGGGTTTCGAAAAGCTCATCCAGCGTTCCAAACCCCCCAGGATAGACCACCAAGGCCATGGCCCTATTGAGAAAGTGCAACTTCCTGATTGCAAAATAGTGGAACTGAAAACACAATCCAGGGGTTATATAGGGGTTTGGAAACTGCTCGTGGGGAAGCTGGATATTAAGACCAATGGACTTTGCCCCAACGTCAAAGGCGCCCCTGTTCGCGGCCTCCATTATTCCAGGGCCACCACCGGTCATGAGTATTATGCGGCAGTCGTCTGGCCCCCTACCACTTTTGCCAACGAGTCTGCCAAACTCCCTGGCGTCGTCGTAATATATGCTTTTTTCAACCATCTTTTCGGCTATTGCCAGCCGTTTCAGCAACTCTCTGGATTCACCTGCGCTACGCAACTTCTTCTGGATGGCCTCGAGCTTCTTAAGGGCCGTCTTCCGCTCCACTATCCTGGCACTTCCAAAGACGACTATGGTGTGCTCTACACCCAGCTCCTGCAGCTTGAGTTCAACCTTGAGATAGTCGAGCTGAAGCCTTATCCCTCTTGCCCTGGGAGACTTGATAAAATCTGTATCCTCCTCAGCAAGGCGATAACTAGGGTCCTCCATGATGCGTTTGAGGAGTTCGCTTGCCTTGGGATCTTCATCCTCTCTCTTGGGCCTCTGCCACGGAAGTAGTTTGTCGTTGTTGTTATTGTTGTTGTTCATCTTAGCACTCATATCTATCTAGCAACCCTTCACATCCTGTTTGATTGGTAACTTTACAAGTTCAATACCAGCCTCACCGAGCATGTCCTCGGAAAGATCGTCTGGATAACCCTCTTCGTAATATATTCGCTTTATGCCCGCATTTATGAGCATTTTTGTGCATATGGAACATGGCAAGTTGGTGCAGTACAAAACAGAACCAGCAACAGGAATGCCATGATAGGCAGCCTGAATCAGTACATTCTGCTCCGCATGGAGTGCACGACAAAGCTCATGCCTCTGCCCTGACTTGATTCCAAGTTTCTCCCTGAGACAACCAATATCAAGGCAATGCCTCAAGCCTGCTGGTGCACCATTGTAACCTGTACAAAGAATTCTTTTGTCCTTGACCAGAATGGCCCCGACCTTTCGACGCAAACAGGTGGATCTGCCGGCAACTAGCCTTGCTATGGACATGAAGTATTCGTCCCAGCTGGGCCTGTGATTGATGCCGGAATCCATCTGCCTGACCACTACTCACTCTTTCTTGGAACAATCCTTGAGGGCGTCTTCGTACTTTTTCAGCCTTGATTCGTACAAAGGAAATTTCTTACAGATTTGCTGGACCTTTTCACGCACGCTGGCCACGAGACTGTCATCCTCGGGATTTAGCAGCAGATCGGCGATAAAGTTACCCACCTCTTCTATGTCTTCTTCCTTCAGGCCCCTGGTGGTCACTGCCGGGGTACCAATTCGGATGCCACTGGTAACCCTTGGAGGTTGGGGATCAAAGGGAATGGCATTTTTATTGACGGTAATACCCGCCTTTTCCAGTATCTCCTCGGCCTGGGCTCCGGTGATCGATTTGTCTGAAAGATCCACAAGAATGAGATGATTGTCCGTGCCGCCAGACACCAGGCGAAAGCCTCTATCTGCCAAAACCTTTGCTAGGGTTTGGGCATTGGAGACGATACGCTGGCAATAAAATTTGAATTCGTCCTCCAGGGCCTCCTGAAAGGCAACTGCCTTTGCAGCAATCACGTGCATCAAGGGGCCACCCTGAATCCCCGGGAAAATCTGGCTATTGAGAAGCCTGGAGTACTTCTCCTGTGAAAGTATGAAACCGCCCCTGGGCCCACGAAGGGTCTTGTGGGTAGTGGAGGTGATGAACTCTGCAAATGGGACAGGGGATGGATGGATACCTGCAGCAACAAGGCCTGCTATGTGAGCCATATCCACCATGAGATAAGCCCCAACCTCATCGGCTATCATTCTGAAGGTGGCAAAATCAATGGTCCTCGGATAGGCACTTGCGCCGGCCACTATCAGCTTCGGTTTGTGCTCCCTTGCAAGCTCTGCCACCTGGACATAGTCGATGGTCTCACTTTCCTTCTCCACTCCGTAGTGAACCACATTGAACAAGCGGCCAGAAAAACTTACGGATGCCCCGTGGGAAAGATGGCCACCATGGGCCAGGTTCATGGAAAGTATGGTGTCTCCCGGATTCAAAATGGCAAAATAGACTGCCATGTTTGCCTGACTGCCGGAATGAGGCTGAACATTGGCATATTCAGAGCCAAACAGCATATTGAGACGATCAATGGCCAGCTGTTCCACAACATCAACATTTTCGCAGCCCCCGTAGTAGCGGTTACCCGGATAGCCTTCGGCATACTTGTTCATGAAAACGCTGCCTTCGGCCTGCATCACTGCCTCACTGGCAAAATTCTCAGAGGCAATCATCTCCAACTGGCCAGTCTGCCGTTTAACTTCTGCCATTAAGGCCTGAAAAACCTGATAATCTGTCTCACACAGCTCTTTCATTTCAACACCTGCAATCAAAACAAGTTCAGGAACACTCTTCCTCGGCCTTGTCTATCTGACATAGACGCCTAGAGTGCCTGCCACCATCAAAAGGGGTTGTGAGCCAAACCTTTACCATTTCCAGGGCAAGACCAGGGCCTATCACCCTTCCACCCATACACAGGATATTGGAATCATTATGGCGCCGACTCATCTCTGCAGTAAAGGGTTCATGGCAAAGGGTGGCACGAATTCCAGGATACCGGTTTGCAGCAATGGACATTCCTATCCCTGTGCCACAAATAAGAATGCCCCGTTCAGCCTTGCCTGCCCTGATCAAAGAAACCACTTCTTTGGCCTGTTTGGGATAATCTACGGAGTCCAAGGAATAGCAGCCAACGTCCTGCACTTCATGACCCAGTTCTTCTAGCAAGGGCTTGACTATTTCTTTGAGTTCGAAACCTCCGTGATCAGAGCCAATAGCGATTTTCATCGTAATTAAACCTTGTTGAATATCAGTACGCCATTTGTGCCTCCAAATCCAAAGGAGTTACTCATGGCAGCACGAATTTCCAGTTTTCTTGCCTCATTCGGCACATAATCCAGATCACATTCTGGGTCTGGATTCTCATAATTTATGGTTGGAGGTGCTATGCCATCCACCAGGGCCTTAACGGTAAAAACTGCCTCCACACCGCCGGCACCACCAAGGAGGTGCCCAGTCATGGATTTGGTGGAGCTGACAGGCACCTTGTAGGCATAGTCTCCAAAAACACTTTTTATTGCCTTTGTCTCACAGCTGTCATTGAGGGGTGTACTCGTTCCATGGGCATTTATGTAGTCAATGTCCTCTGGCTTCATGCCAGCGTCCTTCAGGGCCTCTTTCATGGCACGGGCACCGCCCTCGCCATCTTCTGGAGGTGCGGTCATGTGGTATGCATCCCCTGTCAGACCAAATCCGCTGATCTCAGCCAGGATTCTTGCCCCGCGCCTTTCTGCATGTTCAAGGCTCTCTATGATGAGCATGCCAGCCCCTTCCCCAATGATAAAACCATCCCTATCCCTTTCAAAGGGGCGAGAGGCCTTCTCTGGCTCATCGTTTCTGGTGGAAAGGGCCTTCAAGGAACCAAAACCTGCAAGTGCAAGCTCGGTGATGACTGCCTCTGTACCACCACAAAACATCACGTCTGCAGCCCCGCGCTGGATCTCCTTGAATGCCTGCCCGATGGCATGCGTTCCTGCTGCACACGCTGTA
Source organism: Thermodesulfobacteriota bacterium (assembly GCA_013154175.1). Classification (GTDB taxonomy): domain Bacteria; phylum Desulfobacterota; class Dissulfuribacteria; order Dissulfuribacterales; family QOAL01; genus JAADCZ01. Next base: position 17,282 of record JAADCZ010000162.1, on the reverse strand, counting down.
CAGACCACAGTATTTGGCCCTTTTGCATTGAAGAGTATGGATATCTGGCCTGAGGCCATATTGGGAATGGCCATTGGGATAAAAAACGGACTTACTCTCCTTGGGCCCCTTTTGACAAGTATGTCTCTATAGTGCTCGATGGAGCCCAAACCACCCAGGCCGCAACCTGTGATTACCCCAATCCGTTCAGGGTCTTCCTTGTCTATGTCGAGGCCGGCATCCTCCCAAGCCTCCTTGGACGCAGCAATTGCATATTGGACAAAGGGGTCGAGCCTTTTTACCAACTTCTCTGGCATATACTTGGCCGGCTCAAATCCCTTGACCTCTCCCGCTATGCGACAAGCATATCCTTCAGTATCGAACTTGGTCACCGGCCCTATGCCAGATTTTCCAGCAACTATGTTGCTCCAACCCTGACTCACCCCTATTCCCACTGGTGACACCAGTCCCAGGCCAGTCACTACCACCCTGCGGCTACAGTCTTTTGTGCCCATGGAAACCCCTTTTGGCTGAAACTACTTATTAAGATGCTGCTTCACATAATCAATGGTGTCTTGAACGGTCTGAAGCTTTTCAGCATCTTCGTCTGCAATTTCCATTCCGAATTCTTCTTCCATTGCCATTACAAGCTCCACGAGATCGAGGCTGTCTGCTCCAAGATCATCGGTAAAGGATGCCTGTGGCACAACCTTTTCCTTTGGTACACTCAACTGGCTAGAAATTATCTCAACTATTTTTTCCTGAACATCCATTTTTCATTTCCTCCTGAAATATCTTTATTGGCAGACGAGTCCGCCATTAACATGCAATGTATGCCCCGTTATGTAAGAGGCATCTTCTGAGGCAAGAAATGAGACGGCTGCCGCCACCTCATGGGCCTGCCCCATTCGTCCAAGGGGTATTTCACCCAAGAGACGCTCCTTTACCTTGTCTGGCAACACAGCAGTCATATCTGTTTCAATGAAACCCGGGGCAACCACGTTGGCAGTGATTCCCCTGGTGGCCATCTCCTTGGCAACACTCTTCGTAAAACCCTCGAGGCCTGCCTTGGCTGCAGCATAATTGGCCTGACCCGGGTTACCAGAGGTGCCCACGACAGAACCGATATTTATTATCCTGCCCCATCTGGCCTTCATCATGTCTCTGGCACATGCCTGAACACAGTTGAAGGCGCCCTTGAGATTCACTGACAGAACCTGATCCCAGTCTTGCTCCTTCATCCTGGCAAGCAAGCCATCCCTGGTGATGCCAGCGTTGTTTACAAGGATTTGAATGGGGCCTTTTTCCTTGACAAAGGCTGAAATCTTCTCCTTCACCTGGGAAGTATTGGCTACATCGAAGGGAAGCAGGCTGCCGCTGCCTCCGTCGGCCTCGATAAGTGCCAACACCTCCTTGGCTGCATCCTCATTGGAGGCGTAGTTTATTGCCACATGGGCACCTTCCTGGGCAAGGCGAAGACAAATTGCCCTGCCAATGCCCCTTGAACCGCCAGTAACCAGGGCGTTCTTTCCAGCTAAACGTTTTTCACACATCTACACCGCGCTCCTTACAAATCTTTTTTGTGAGGGCTGGCAAGACCTCTTTGACATCCCCGACTATTGCATAGGTTGCCACATCGAAAATGGGCGCATCCTTATCCTTATTGATTGCCACAATTATGTCAGAACCCTGCATGCCAACCAGATGCTGGATTGCTCCGCTAATTCCACACGCTATGTAGAGTTTCGGGGAAACGGTAACGCCAGTCTGACCTATTTGATGGTTGGTTGAAATCCAGCCCGCATCTGTAATGGCCCTAGTGGCACCTATGGCTGCATCGAGGCAATGGGCGAGATCCTCCACCAGTTTCAGATTTTCCTGCTTTTCAAGACCTCTTCCAGCAGCCACCACAATCTCGGCATCTGTAAGCCCTGGGCCTTCTGCCTCTTCAACCACCGACTCCACCACCTTGACCCTGTGGTCCAGAAGCTCCTGGGGGGGCTCAAAATCAATTATCTCACCCTGTCTGCCAGTGTCGGCTTCAAGTGGCTTCAATACATGGGGCCTTACAGTGGCCATCTGGGGGCGTCTGTCGTCACAGACAATGGTGGCCATGAGATTGCCGCCAAAGGCAGGACGTGTCTGAAGGAGATTTCTACCTCCTTCTTCAATCTCAAGGCCAGTACAATCGGCAGTAAGACCTGTCTCCAACATGGTGGCCACCTGGGGGAAGAATGCCCTTCCAGTGGCAGTGGCACCTGCCAATATAATTTCTGGTTTCTCCTGTCTGGCAAGATGGGCGATAATCTTGGCATAGGCCTCATCCACAAAGTGGACAAGTGCCTCATTGTCGACCACCACTACCCTGTCTGCACCCCTTGCAACAAGCTCTGGAGCCTTGTCTTTTACGCCATGACCTAAAACTATCGCAGTTACGGGCACGGACAGCTCGTCTGCCAGCTGCCTTGCCTTTCCAAGGAGTTCATAGGTGACGGGTGCAAAGGCGTCACCGCGCATCTCCGCAATCACCCAAACACCTTTCCAGTCATCGAGGTCAACTTGGCCCTTCTCCTGGCCCCCTTCTATCTCCAGGGCACCTTCCGGACAGGTGTCAACGCATGTTCCACACAGGGAACAGAGTTCTGCATCCACCTGGGCCTTTTCATCCACCACGGAAATGGCTCCAAAGGAGCACACCTCTTCACACTCGCCACACCCTATGCATTTATCGAGATCAATCTTGAGCATCAGATGATTCCTGCCTCTTTGAGTCTTTGCACCAATGCCTCAGCCTGTTCTTCCGGGTCCCCTTCAAGGAATTCCCGTTTGGCCTCAAACTTTGGAATATATGTGGAATGTACCTTAGTGGGAGAACCTGCAAGACCAATCTTATCTGGCTCTGCTCCAATATCCTCTGCACTCCACATGGGAATCTGGGCCTTCTTTGCCCTCATCTTTCCCTTTAAAGACGGCACCCGGGGAGTATTCAAACATGAAAGGACCGTCAGGACCACAGGGAATTCTACCTCGACTATGTCATAACCCTGCTCGGTCATCCTCTTTAATCTTAGGCCCTTGCCATCATTGATTATATCCATGCCCCCAACATAGGTTACGCAAGGGAAACCCAACCTTACAGCCAGACCTGGCCCAACCTGGGCCGTATCTCCATCAATGGCCTGCTTGCCGCAAAAGACCGCATCAACTGAATCCAGCTTGCCAATGGCCTGGGCCAGGGTGTAGGTGGTTGCCAAGGTATCGGCACCTGCAAAGGCCCTGTCAGAGACCACCACACCTTCATCCACACCTAGGGACATGGCCTCCCGAATGGCATCCTGGGCCTGGGGCGGCCCCATGGTTACGGCAGTCACCTTGGCACCAAGCTTGTCTTTCAAGGTAAGTGCCGCCTCAATTGCGTGGTAATCAAAGGGATTTATTACGCTTTTAACACCATCACGGATTAGGGTACCTGTTTTATGGTCCCACTTGACGCTCTCTGCGTCTGGGACCTGTTTGATGCAAACGACTATATTCATGCTACTTTCTCGCGTATTCCTTATTCAATGCCTGACCTATGACATTTCTCTGTATCTGGTTTGTGCCCTCATAAATCTGGAGAATCTTTGCATCGCGCATCATCTTTTCCACAGGATATTCCTTCATGTAGCCGTAGCCACCAAGGATCTGCACTGCATCAGTGGTTACTTTCATGGCGACATCTGTGGGGAAGAGCTTTGCCATTGCGGAAATCTTGGAGATATCCTTCTCGCCTGAGTCGATGGTTCTGGCCACTGCATAAACCAAGGCCCTTGCCGCCTCAATCTGGGTGGCCATGTCTGCTAGCATGTGTTGTATGGCCTGAAAGGAGATGATGGGCTGACCAAACTGAACCCTTTGGCGGGCATAATTGACAGATTCATCCAGGGCGGCCTGGGAAAGTCCAACACCAATGGCACCTATTCCAGGCCTGGCAAGATCCAAGGTCTTCATGGCAATGATGAAACCTAAGCCTCTTCTGCCAAGGAGCCTGTCCTTTGGAATGCGACAATCATTAAAAATCAGCTCTCTTGTCGCTGAGGCGCGAAGGCCCATCTTTTTCTCTTTTTTCCCAAAACTGAACCCTTCATCACCCTTTTCGACTATGAAGGCTGAAGCCCCTCTGGGCCCCTTGTTTTTGTCTGTGAGGGCGATGATGGTATATATCTCAGCCTCACCACCGCTTGTTATCCATTGTTTCGTACCGTTTAGTACCCAGTAATCACCATCTTCAACTGCGGTGGTCTTGATGGCTGCTGCATCACTTCCTGCTCCAGCCTCTGTCAGACCAAATGCAGCAAGCTTTTCTCCTGAGGCTATTTCTGGCAGATACTTTTTCTTTTGCTCATCGCTGCCATACATAACAATCGGGTACCCACCCAGGGCACTTGCAGCAAATGTGGTAGTAACAGCTATGCATCCATAGGCTAGCTGCTCAACAGCAAGGCAATTCTCAAAGCAGCCGCCGCCAAATCCGCCATACTCTTCTGGGATGTAGAGGCCAAAAAGGTCTGCCTGGGCCAGATCCTTCATAATGTCCCAGGGGAATTCCTCTTTTTCATCAAGTTCAGCCCTGACTGGGATTATCTTTTCTCGTGCAATCTGCCTGGCCAGATCCACTATCATCTGTTGTTCTTCAGTAAGAAAATAATTGACGTTTGCCATCAAAAAGCCCCTTTCTTTCCCTTATGCTGATTCATGAATGTCACCACTCAATGGTAACGCCTGCCCAAGTGAAGCCTCCACCAAAGGAAATCAAAAGGATTTTGTCGCCCTTTTTCAATTTTCCTTGTCTGTTGGCTTCGTCTAGGGCTATTGGGATGCTTGCCGCAGAGGTATTACCATACTTGTGAATATTGATAAAGACCTTGTCCTTTGGAAGCCCAAGCCTTTCCCGCAGATGTTCCAGTATTCGTATGTTTGCCTGATGGGCTATCAACATATCGAGCTCGTCCATGTCCCATCCAGAGGCATTAAGAGCCTCAAAGGCCACAGACTCGAGGGCCTTTACCGCATGCTTGAATACATCGCGCCCCTTCATCTCAATATATTGCCAGCCCTTCTTCAACAGATTCTCGTCCACTGGGTACGCTGTGCCAAGCCCCCGGATGGTCAAAAGCTCCCAGACACTTCCATCAGCGTGCAGATGTGTTGAGACGATGCCTGAATCGTCGTCTGAACCTGTAACCACTGCTGCTCCTGCCCCGTCTGCAAAGAGTACGCAGGTGGTCCTGTCTTGCCAGTTGGTACGGCGAGAAAGGACTTCGCTTCCTATGACGAGGACCTTCATATTTGGAGAACACCGGACAAATTTGTCGGCAATGGATAGGCTATAGAGAAAACCAGAACATGTAGCAGACACATCCATAGCGCCAGCCTTCTTGGCTCCAAGGGCCCGCTGCACCAAGCATGCTACCGAAGGCATTGGCATGTCCGGAGTCAGGGTGCCAACAATTATGAGATCCAGCTCACCTGCATCCACATTGGCCATCTCGAGGGCCCGCCTAGAGGCCTCTATGGCCAAATCGGAGTTATTTTCCCCCTCTTGGGCAATGTGTCGCTCTTTTATACCGGTTCTGGTGGTTATCCACTCGTCACTGGTATCTATAATCTTTTCAAGATCCTTATTGGTCAGGACCTTTTCAGGCACGAAGGAGCCTGTTCCTATGATTTTCGCCCTAGTTGACATATCGGGTCAGATGATTCTAAGAATATCCTTTCGATTAGACATGGACGCCTCCAACTTTTCAGCAAGGTCCAGGTTGGCAAGGTTGTGTGCTACACCAATGGCATTTTTGACCGCCTTGGACTCGGAACTACCATGGCAAATAATGGCCGTTCCCTTGACTCCAAGTAGAGGGGCCCCGCCATATTCTGCGTAGTCAACACGCTTTTTGAACCGCTTGAAGGCCTTTTTGGCAAGACCATAACCCATAATGGCGAGAAAATTTCCCTCTATCTCATTCTTGAGCATTGCAATAACCGTTTCAGCCAACCCCTCACTCAGCTTGAGACAGATGTTGCCCACGAAACCGTCGCAAACAATCACATCCACCTCTCCCCTGAAGACATCCCTTCCTTCTACGTTTCCAAAAAAGTTGAGGTTACTTGCAGCAAGCAAGTCATAGGCCTTTTTTACCTGCTGATTTCCCTTGCTGCCCTCCTCACCAATGCTTAACAACCCCACCCGAGGCTCCTCCTTTTTGAGGAACTCCTTGACGAACAGGGAACCCATTATGCCAAATTGAAGAAGATGGTGGGGTTTGCAATCGACATTGGCCCCTACATCTATAATAAGGCTGGGATCCTTGAGGGTGGGTACCAGAGTGCCTATGGCTGGTCTAACCCCCTTGATGCGCCCTAAAATGAACATGGCCGTGGCAAGGGTGGCTCCGGAGTTGCCAGCACTCACCACTCCCTTGGCCCTTCCCTCCTTGACCAAGTCAAAGGCCACACGGACAGATGAATCCTTCTTCTTCCTTAGAGCCTCTGAGGGAGATTCGGCCATTTCCACAATTTGTGTGGCATTTTGTATGTAGATAGGAAGGTCCGTACCCCTGGCCCTGACGAGTTCTTGTTCCAAAAGGTCGGCCTTGCCAACCAATATTATCTCGGTTCCGAACTCCCTGGCTGCTTCAACGGCACCCTGGACCAGGATGGAAGGCCCCCTATCCCCTCCCATGGCATCGAGAGCGATTGCCATAGCTTTTTATTCTTCTTCCTCTCCTAGAAATACACGGCCTTTGTAAGTTCCACAGTGTGGACAAATCCTGTGAGGCGCCTTTGGCTCTGCACACTGAGGGCACAGGGAAATTGCCGGCTTCTTCAGGGCGTCATGGGAGCGCCTGTTACCCCTTCTTGCCCTTGACACTTTTCTTTTTGGTACTGCCATTTTTCAGTCCTCCGTAATTATGACAAAATTTTTGTTTTTATCTCGACGACTTAAGCTGGGCAAGCACTGCAAAGGGACTATCGACATTCTCCTTCGCACACTTGCATTCTGACTCGTTAAGATCCTCTCCACAGCCTGGGCAGAGCCCCTTGCACTCCTCTGAGCACAGGACCCTCATTGGCAACTGAAGGAGAATCTGCTCCCGGAAAAGCTCTTCTCCCCGAATTTCTCCATCTTCATACCAATATACATCTATTTCATCGGTAGAAAGCTGATGATCCGGTTCCAGATCGGCACCAAAGGTGTCCCTTGGCTGGAGCAGATAAAAAAAGGATGTTTCTATCTCCTTGGGAAAGGTCTTTAAACAGCGATCACAAACGAGATTCACTGTGCTTTTGACCCACCCTCGGATTTCTATATCGTTGCCCGATTTCTGAATCTCAAGGCGTCCGCTGGTATTCCCGATCTGGACATATTCGTCCACTTCCGGGATCAGATGGGACAACTCAGCAAAATTTAAAAAGAGCCCCTCTTCAGGGATATCGGCTACCTGAATGCGTGTTTCTGTCTGCATATTTCCAATTTTTTGCCCTTTGGCAAAAATATCTCGTTAAAATTTTATTAGAAAACCCACAATATATGGCCTGGGTTAAGATTGTCAAGTAACGGCTGGAGCATGTTCCACTATTTTTTGCTTTCTAATCGGGCTATCAGGATGCCCAGCTCATAAAGGATGTAAAGAGGCAGCCCCATGAGTGCCATGTTTACCACATCAGGCGTAGGTGTCAGCACGGCTGCCAGTATGGCTATGACCAAAATAGCATAACGCCTGCCCTTTTTAAAAAGTGAGTAGGAACAGATTCGTAACTTGCAGGCTACTGTCATTACTAAAGGAAGCTCAAATATCAGCCCGAACCCCAGCATGAAGAGCCCCACAAAGTTTACAAACTTTCCCACACTGATAACTGGTTTTATGTGTTCTGACTGATAACCAAGCAAAAAATTTATCCCAAAGGGAAGGGTTACAAAAAAACAAAAGGCAGCGCCGGCGTAGAAGAGCACCAGGGCCGTCAAGACGAGTCCGATGCAAAACTTCCTTGTCAGACCGAAATTCATCGCAAGCACCTGACTTATGCGAAAGAGTATCCACGGCATGAGGACACCCAAGGCCATCACGCAGGCAATCTTCATGAGAGATACAATGGGTTCCATCACCCCGAAAAAGGCCAGCTTCTGATCCAGATGGAGCTGGAAAAAATAAAGAATGTCAGGCGCTATCCAGTAAAAAAGAAAACTAAGGATGAGAAAAGAGATAACTATCTCTAATATGAAACGACGAAAGCGATATAGAAAAACCGCAATCTTCCTTGCAGCAGAATCGCCTTCGTTTATATCGGCATAGGTACTGCTCGATATTGCCATCAGCCCGTCTACCTAGCTCTCTAATTCTTTCGAATTGCTAAAGAATGTTGTTTCTAATGTAATCTACAGCATTTCTAAACAAGGCTATGCCAGCCCCTTCTTCCTTGTCAAACATCTTACGGGTCCACTGGGGGTGGTTGGTGAAGTGGTGATACGCCTCAGGGTGGGGCATAAGTCCCATCAGCCTTCCAGTCGGGTCACAAATACCAGCTATGGCCATTATGGAACCATTGGGGTTTAGGGGGTATTCCTGTGTGGGCTCACCTGTTTCTGGGTTTACATATTGTAGGGCAACAAGATTGGACTTTTGGATGTCTGATATGATTTCGTCATTCAAGCCAACAAACTTGCCCTCGCCATGACGCACAGGCATCTCGATGGTATCCACCCCTTTTGTGTACACGCAAGGGGAGGCAGGATTGACCTTGCAGGTAACCCATCTGTCTTCGAAACGGCCAGAGTCATTGTAGGTTAGGCTTACCACCCGGTTTTCATAGTCACCATTTAACCCTGGAAGAAGGCCGGTTTTTACCATGAGCTGAAACCCGTTGCATATACCCAGGATAAGGCCACCTTGTTTGACAAAATCCAGGATTTGATCCATGAGCCTTTCTCCAGTTGTGGCTATCCTGGCATGACGCAACCTGTGGGCTCCTGCCTGGGCTGCACCTAGGTTGTCCCCATCGAGAAAGCCCCCTGGCAAATTTAGAAAGTGATAATCCGTTATCCTGACCGAGCCATCAAGAATATCGCTCAGATGAACTATATCTACCTGGTCCGCCCCTGCCATCTTGCAGGCATGGGCCATTTCCCTTTCACAGTTCGTACCATAACCCGTAGTTACAATTGCCTTGACCTTTGCTGACATGGTTTACCCCTGAAAAATCTTAAATATGTAGCGTGAAGAAAGCTTAATGCAAGCAAAATGGCCAGGCAACCATTTCATTGAAATGTCTCAGGGTGAAGTCCTTGGACATTCTTGACTGTTCAATTTTTTAGCTCTAAACATAGAAAATGGAGGAGGGTAATGAGACTTGCGTCTAAATTTTTGACCTATTTTAAGGACCCGATTGCACGCGGCTTTGCCCTTGTCACCCTGGTGCTCATTGGTGTTGGTTTGGAGCAAGACCTATTACCTAGCCCGGGCAACCAATCCTTCACCTTCATGTTTCTCATTGGTAACATCGCAGGCCTTCCCCTCGGTTTACTTTCCTGGAAGAAATTCTTCCCAGAATCCATGCTACCATTAGCCGCTTGGCCCCTTGAAGGGCTCCTTGCCGGACTCTGCATATGTAAACCAGCTCCCGTATTAGGACTGACCATGGGCCTTGTCTTCGGAGTGCTCATTGTTCATTTGATATTGCTTTGCTCAGGGAAAATGATTGAATATATTGTTATAAGGGCTGGTATCGGAATCATAGCAGGCAATACAATTATATATGCCCTGTCAAGCCTGCCATTTCCCATTGGACTTTTAATCATTTGTGTACTCTTGGCCAGCCTGAGAATTCAAAAACCTGCCCTACTACCCAACGCTCTTTCATTAAAAATCAAAAGGAACAAGAAGCTAATATGGTTTTGGATATTTTGCCTCTGCTTCTATACCCTTGGCGGTCTCTACAATGGCATGAAAAATCTTAACCCACCAAATGTGCCATCCAAACTTTTCTGGTTCATTTGCCTAGTCTGTTACATCGGAGGCATAGCGGTAACCATCCTTTTGTCAAGATATGAAAAAAATCTTAGTTTACGCCGCCTCATTCCCTTTGGAGCCGTCGCCATCATGGGCCTGGCCTTGACCATACAGATGTCAAAAGGTCCATGGTCTATATGGTCAATGACCCTCATGGATTTTAGTTTTGGGCTAATGGACTGCTTTTCTGTAACCTTTCTCCTGGCATTTTCAGATCATATTAGCCAGGCTGCCACTGGCATGGCCATTTTCCCAGTTTCTATCATCCTTGGCATTGAATTGGAAAAAATTCCCATCCATAACTCTCTTTTTGAATATCAATGGGCACTAGGCTTTCTCTTCATAACGCTTCTACCCCTCTATTTAAGCCTAAGTGAGCTGAAAACTACTAGTTCATCAGCTCCCTTGCCCCTTCCACCTCCTGATGGGGAAAAACCATCATTGCCCGTTCCCTCCCCAAAGCCAGTAACAGCCACCGGCACACAAGCATCCAGGCCCGAAAGATTAAACCGCACCGTGGAAGAAATAGCCATCAAACTTGGACTTTCACAACGTGAAAAGGAAGTATTTCAGGAGCTTATCTTAGGCAAAAAATTAAAGGATATTGCCGCAGAGCTTGACCTAGCCCTTGGAACCATCAAGGCCCTTTGCAACAGAATTTATGAAAAGGCAGGAGTCAAAGGCAAGAAAGAACTTATTAAAAAATTCAAGCTTTCAGATCCAGGATACTGATGATACGTCAGACAACTCCACCCCTCGCCCTATTTTATAGATCAGCTTCCCAATATTCTTAATAAACATCAGAGCAATCCCTTCTTAATGAAATTTTCTTTAAAATTTTAAGCCTTATTCCCCAAACCAAAAAGGTTTACAAAGAGTTTATGGAAAACTTTTCTCAAAAAAAGGAAATCTTTTTCACACCTCTCACCAAATCAAATCTCCTGAAAATTCTATCTTAAACTAACTCCATGGATAATTATTTCCATAAACCTTTTGGTTTACATTAAAAAATGTCTTAAATATCAAGAAGTTACAACGGCACATTTTATGCTAATAATCTGCAGCAAAAAAATTTGGAGGATGAGGTAATGAAGCAGATAGGGACCTTGATATCAACTCTCTTTTTGTTGCTAATAAGTTGGTGTACTCCAGAAATACAAGCAGCATATTTTCAAAATGGGGATTTTAGTAATGGAGATTTTAGTGGTTGGCAAGGGGAACTGATCGATGTCAACCTCAATAGCATAGCAGTCGATCCCAATTCTTCTGGGCATTATCAAATCGTTGATGCTGATCAAAAGGCAAGGTTGACTCTTGATGATACTTATTGGCAAAATTCCCTTTATCAGGACTTTGAACTCGACTCCCTAGATCCAAACGAATCTATGGAGATTACAGTCTGGCTAAAATGGTCGCCCACCAGTGACATTGACGATGGCCTTTCTGTTAGCCTATTGGCTTTCAACAACACGGATCAGGTGGACCTTCTTGCAGATATACCTGATTCAGAACTTATCAATGGAATTTCAATAACACGAAATATCACTTCGTTTGCAGCGACTCATAGCGGTCAAACTGTGGAACTTATATTTACAATCTGGGATACTGACTTCAACACATCCGATACCCTTGAGATAGACAATATCTCATTCAACAAAACCCCATCCCCAGTACCACTACCAGGAACTTTTTTACTATTATGCTCGGGTTTGATCAGCATCGGGATTATGCGCAGCGGAAGAGGGCGTAATCTTTATCAATCAATCGTCTAGTGGGAAATAGCAACCGCCTAAGATACAAAAATTATCTAGGCAAATGGAGGATGGTAAAAAAATGAATAGATTCGTCATAACTCTAGTAGTTTTAAGCTTATTTATTCTTGGGATGGCAAATATATCGTATAGTAATTCAAGCTATTGGATTGAAAAATTTAAAGAAACTAACAACAATTTATTGGTCAAGGGAGCCTTCAGGTCTATTCAACATTCAAACGATGGTGGATTGATAGCTCTCGATTCTTTAAGCGGATATCATGTAAAAGTGATCAAGTTGGATTCAAGTGGCAATGTTGAGTGGGCCAAATTCATTACCAACGTAAATACTTGGGCCCAAAGCATTAAACAAACACATGATGGAGGATTTATTGCAGTTGGATCAGCAATGGGAACTGATAATGCCAGAGATGTCTGGATAATGAAACTTGACTCTGATGGAGACTTAGAATGGCAAAAATCTTTTACAGCAGATGATTATGAGCATTGTGAAGCGTATTCAGTTGGTATTACAAATGATGGGGGATACATAGTAACTGGATATATCCAAAGCAATCTAGACGATGTCCTTCTCATAAAACTCTCATCAGCTGGTAAGTTAGAATGGTCATATAGATATGGTCAGGATTTAGGACCTAATCATCTGCAAAATTCCACAGATGATAAAGGTTATTTCGTGCAGCAAACTAGTGATGGTGGCTATATTATAGCTGGAAATACTCAGTCTTTTGGTGGGGGCAACCAATGGAGAGAGCACTTTTTAGTTCTTAAAGTTGATAATATCGGTCAATTAGAATGGGTGCATGAGTTTGGAGGATATGACACAGTTGATACCGCATATTCAATAAAGGAGACCAAGGATGGCGAATTTATTGTAACTGGATCTCTTAAAGGTGTAGATAATCTCTGGACCGCATTAATTTTAAAGTTAAATCACAGGGGAGAGATCATTTGGTCAAAAATCTTAAAATCGAATACAGGTAGTTTATTCTCTAAATTCACCAACATTATTAACAATAAAATATTAATCGGTGGAGCTTACCTAGATAATAACTTGAATAATAGCGGATGGTTAGCTCAACTTTCTTCAGAAGGTGAACTTCTGTGGCAAAAATTATATGGTACTGAAACGGCCCATCAACTTTTTTATGATTTGGATATAACATCAGATGCTATTATAGTAGCTGGAGAATACACAGCATACCCTTGGATTTTAAGGCTTAGTACCGATGGAAATATTCCCGATTGTAATTTAGTTCAAACCGTTCATGATAGCCTAAACATTTCTTCATTTTCTTCTTATTATGACAAAATCAACATTTATAGAGATGAAGGAGTCACTGAAAATAATGTAATTAGAGAGTTAACTCCTATTACATTAGAACCAGTGCAAGAATGTAGTTATGAAACAGAACAAAGCGTCCCCCCTCAAATCGACTCTTTCACTGCAGAGCCTACTTCTGGCCAAGCCCCACTAGATGTTACCTTTACCTGCCAGGCCCACGATCCGGACGGGGGTACCATTCCATCGATAGAGTGGTTTTTGGGGGATTCAGAGTTCCCATATTATACTTTTGAAGGAAACTTTACTTTTACCCATACTTATCAGACTCCTGGCACCTATACGGCCTACTGCAGAGTGTGGGATGACGAAGATGATAACGCAACCAGCAATAGCATCACCATCACAGTGAGTGGTCCTGAAATCCATCATGAGCTGGATGTGAACGTATCACCAGAAGACGGTGGAAGCGTCACAAGCGACATAGAGGGTATAAACTGTCCGGAGAACTGTTCGTCTGAGTTTCTGGAAAATACACAGGTCACTTTGACAGCCGAGCCGACAGAAGGCTTTCAGTTTGCAGGCTGGAGCGGTGACTGTGAAGAATGCGCAAGCAATTCAACGTGTGCCATAACCATGGATTCCGACAAGAGCTGCACTGCCAACTTCAGCCAGATCCCCAATGAACCGCCTGTGATAGAATCATTCGCTGCAGAGCCTACTTCTGGCCAGGCTCCCCTTGCCGTGACATTCTCCTGTGAAGCAACAGACAATGACGGAAGTATCGACCACTACGAGTTCGACTTTGGAGACGGACATGACCCAATAACTTCAGACGCAAGTATTGTAACTTATACCTATGAAGATGCCGGAGAATTTCAGGCCACCTGCACAGCCTATGACAACGATGGTGCATCTGTCACATCCGAACCTGTAACTGTAATAGTAAATGGCCTTAGCCCTGCCTGGCAGGATATAACAGCGGACATTGAAGTCACGACATCACGCACACTGTATGACAGAATAAACCGTTGTTTCTTTGTATATCTTACTTTGACCAACAGTTCAGATGCTGATCTTACCGGCCCCGTCCGCATGATCCTGGAATCGAGCACCATTCCCCTTCTGGATGACGATTCAAAGCCAGGCCTAGCCCCAGATGGCTACACAGAAGACGGAAAACCCTATTTCATCATCGTGCCGGAGGGAGATAGCTGGCCGGCAGGGGAAGATCTAGAGCAGATCCGCCTAGACTTCAAGCTCATGAGAAAACCCCTTAACTTTGACCTTGGATTTGAGAGACAAATAGAGCTTCAGCCATAATAAAGCTTGCAATGAAAAAGGGGCCCTTTACTCTGGGCCCCTAAATCTTTTTAAAAGACCATTTTAAATTTGGACGGCGTCCCCCATCATCAAACTAATCTCTTTGATAATGGGCCACTTAGTGGCTAAAACGACTGCTAAAAAAATTGCCATATCCAACAAAATAAAAAAGGCGTCTTAACGACGCCTTATTTTTTCTTGGTCGGGACGAGAGGATTTGAACCTCCGACCCCCTGAACCCCATTCAGGTGCGCTTCCAGACTGCGCCACGTCCCGTAAATCTTTGACTTATACCGCTAGAGGCTATTTCGATTAACACTTTTTATTAAAATAGTCAAGCAGCTGTTGTTAAACCTTAAAATAATCCCTGTACCACTCTATAAACTTCGGAATCCCAATTTCCAAGGGGGTTGAAGGTTTAAAACCAGTGTCTTTTACTAAATCGTCAATATCTGCATAAGTTGCCGGTACGTCACCAGGCTGTAAGGGAAGTAGATTCTTCTTGGCCTTTTTGCCAAGGGTATCTTCTATTACCTTTATGAAGTGCATCAGCTCAACTGGCTGATTATTGCCTATGTTATAAATTTTGTAAGGTGCATAACTGGAGCCAGGGTCTGGATTGTCCCCACTCCATTCCGGATTTGGGGCTGCAGGTTTTGCCATCACACGAACTACACCTTCAATTATATCGTCAATATATGTAAAGTCCCGCTGCATCTTGCCATAATTGAATACATTTATGGGTTTATCTTCCAAAATCGCCTTGGTAAACAGAAACAGTGCCATGTCTGGCCTGCCCCAAGGCCCATAGACAGTGAAAAAACGAAGGCCTGTACATGGAATACCAAACAGATGCGCATAGGTATGGGCCATTAGCTCATTGGACTTTTTGCTGGCTGCATAAAGAGAGACTGGATGATCAACATTGTCATGGACACTAAAGGGCATCTTGGTGTTTGAGCCATACACAGAGCTGGACGACGCAAACACCAGATGTTTCACGTCATTATGTCTGCAACCTTCAAGTATATTGACAAACCCCACCAAATTGGAGTCCACATAAGACTGTGGATTTACGAGGGAATATCTCACGCCTGCCTGGGCAGCCAGATTCACCACGACATCAAATTTTTCCTGGGCAAATAGCTCATCCATTGCAGGCTTGTCAGCCAGGTCTATTTTGACGAACTTGAACTTTTCATATGGCTTAAGCAGCTCAAGTCTTGCCTCTTTGATGGCTGGGTCATAGTAGTCGTTGATAATATCCAGGCCCACTACCTGACATCCCTCTTCCAACAACCTTTTTGACAAATGAAATCCAATAAAACCGGCTGCGCCAGTAACAAGTACTTTCTCAAATTCTTTCATGAAGCAAACAAATCCTTTCGGGCATCATTATTCTACAGTAACACTTTTTGCCAGGTTTCTAGGCTGGTCCACATCACATCCCCTGGCCAGGGCAATTTCATAAGCAATTAGCTGAAGAGGTATAGTAAAAATAAACGGGTTGATTTCAGCTGATACTTCCGGAACCCCAATCATTCTATTGCTCAACCGTGCAAGGCCTTCGTCACCATCCACGCCCACTGAAATGACTATGCCGCGTCGTGACTTTACCTCTTCCACATTGCTAACCATCTTCTCATAAACATGATCCCGTGGAACTAGGGCCACAACTGGCATGTTTCTATCGATTAAGGCTATGGGGCCATGTTTCATTTCACCTGCTGCATAGCCCTCTGCATGAATGTAAGAAATCTCTTTTAACTTTAGAGCTCCCTCCAGGGCAATTGGGAATTGAAGATGCCTACCCAAGTAGAGAAAGTCACTGTAGGTATAAAAATCATCGGCTATGGATGAGGCCTCCTCATGCCATTTCTTAAGCCTTTTTTCAATGATTTTAGGCACATTCAAAAGGGCTTTGAGCTTTTTAGAAATTTCGTCAGACTTGAGGGTTCCTTTCTTTTGGGCAAGATATAATGCCAAAAGAAACAAAGCAGTTAACTGGCTGGTAAAGGCCTTGGTGGATGCAACACCAATTTCAGGCCCAGCATGGGTATAAACCGTCCCGTCAGATTCACGGGTTATGGTGCTTCCAACCACATTACAAATTGAAATGATAGAGGAACCAAGTTCCTTGGCGATCCGAAGACCTGCCAGCGTATCGGCAGTCTCGCCCGACTGGGAAATGGGTATAGTCAGACTCTTATCGTCAAGGAGAAGATCACGGTATCTGAATTCAGATGCAAGTTCTACCTCAACAGGAATTCTTGCCCATTTTTCAATCCAATATTTACCAACCAGCCCAGCATGCCAAGAAGTGCCGCAGGCAAGTAATACCACCTTGTTCAGTTGTTTTATGACATCATCGGCAAGTTTGATTTCTGGCAGTTCCACCTCACCTTTATCTGGCAACATCCTGCCCCTGAAGGTATTGAGAATGGCCTGAGGTTGCTCATAAATCTCTTTCAACATGAAATGCTTGTAACCCGCTTTTTCTGCCATTGCAGCATCCCAGTCGATCTCCTGGACGGGCTTATCGATTTCCTCTCCTGTCTCAACCGACATAATTCGCATGGAATCAGAGGTGAGGACTGCCATCTCGCCATCATCGAGAAAAACAACCTTTTTGGTATATGGGAGAAGTGCCGGGATGTCAGATGCCATGAAACACTCTTTCTCAGCCACTCCTAGCACCAAGGGGCTCTGCTTTCTAGCAGCTATCAACATATTTGGCCGCTCTGCCCAGAGGACTCCTAGGGCATAGGCCCCTTCAACCTCTGATAAAGCCTGTCTTACGGCCTTTTCAAGATCATCTTCCAGGTACTTTTCTATAAGATGTGCAAGTACTTCTGTATCTGTATCGGACTTAAAGGTGTGCCC
>JAADCZ010000058.1 GCA_013154175.1 Thermodesulfobacteriota bacterium | reverse complement strand
CCTACTGGTACGCCTGCAATAATGGTGAAGGTTGCATTTTCCCCTATGGGGTACCAATCCTTTGGATTTTCAAGTTTTTTCGCCAGGATTGGCTCTGCTATGGCAACTGTGGCGCTACTTGAATCAGTCAGGTCATTGACACCGCCTGTACCAGTGCGCTCTCCCAGTTCTTCTCCGGGGTTGCCCGTTGTAACATCTGCAGTGCCATGATCCCCTGGCAGACTTGTGGTCGTAACAGAGATGGTATTGGTTACCTGCATGGAATACTCGATATTAGCAACAAGATCTGCCGAGTAAGTAATCTGGACACACTCGCCAGGGTCTAGTCTGTCGATGGTGCCAGAAAGGGTCTGGTTGGTAAAGTTTGCATTTACCGTTGCACCGGTTGAACCCGTATCTATATTGGGGCCAGATATATTTTCGTAATTGTCGGGCAGTTGGTCTGAAAATGTCCAATCAAAGGCAGATGTTGCAGTATCCCCTGATGCTTCATTACAGATATCTATTGTGAAGGTGATTGGGTCTCCGCCATTGACGCTCGTTGGATTTGCGCTTTTGTTGATACTAGGAACCGGCTCGGCAACTACCAAAGTTGTATCGCCTGTTAGGATGGTGTTGATATTTCCATTTGCATCCTGATAGTCCACAGCCCCTTTGTCCACCAGATTTGTACCTGCACTGGTGACAGAGTTGTTCAGTACCTGGATTTTGAATCTCAACTGGTAAAATTCGACATTACTGTTATCCAGATCAGTGTTATTGGCATCTCCAAGGTCAATGGAAAGGATGCTTTCAGTGGCGGTATCTGTGATGTCGATATAGGACGCATCTACAGAAACCCATTGATTTGCGCTTGCACCGTTTAGGGCATCGTTACAAAACTGTCCGCTACAGCTTAGGGAGTCTGAGGATTTTAGAATTTCAATGGAATTTGTTAGAAACTGGCCCCACCTAGTGCCAGAAATTTTTTCCACTATGTCTTTTAGCCGGATACCCTTGGTAACACCCTCTGGTACGTTGTAGGTTACAATGAAGGTTGCCACTTCACCTATTGCAACGTATGGATCTGTTGTGAAGGCCTCGCTCGTGGATTCAAGGGCCTTGGAAAGGGAAATGCTAGAAATCGACAGAGCATCCGTACCGTTTCCGCTGGCCACCCTTTCACCAGTCACATTGCCACTTTCACTGCTGTAATAGGCACTGACAGTATTGAGATACTCAGATCCTGTTACAACGTCGCTAAATATGTAGGCAAGGAAACTAAAGTTTACCGAGTCATTGGGGTCCAGATAGAAACCGGGATCTGCTGTATAGATGACTATCGGGCTTGAATAGCTAAATGTAAAGTTATCGTCAGTGGTGCCCTCGGTGATGGATGAAAGGTCAAAGACGTTGCCATCGAGTTTGTCAGAAATGACTATATCAAATGCAGGGGAGGTGCCTGTGTTTTCAACAGAAATGGCGACTGTGACCTGGTCTCCAGCATCTGCCGGTGAAGGGCTGATTGTCTTTGTGACTTCCAGGAATGGTTCACCCAGATAACAGGTGGCTGTTCCCTTTATGGTGTCTAGGTTGCCGGCATAGTCAAGTAGTACGGTATTTCTCTTTCTCTGGAGCCCTGCGACACCATTGTTTGCAGGGTCATCGATAACTTTTGCTTCAAAGGTGAGTGAAAATTCGTTATTGGTGGCGTTGTTGTCGGCTGTAACCGATACATCCCCCAGTTGAATGGTGACTGTTCCTCCAGAAACCGTGACATCAGGGCTCTGGGAAAAGGTCCCATTAAAGTTATCCGTGTTGAGATTGAGGCTGTCTGCTACATATTGAAGGCCAGAAGGTAGGGTGTCTTCCACTGTCAAGGCGGGTATTTCGCCTTCTGGCAGGGTGACATCAACCTTATAGGTTACTGTGTCACCAATGGTGATATTAGGGGCTATTGGGCCTGGATCTACTGCTGAAATCGCTTTTCCAATGCTAGGGGATGCCATGGTGATTGTGGCATTGTCGCTTTCAGCAGGAAATTTTTCAGCTCCGCTTCCAGCAGCCCATACCACAACTGCCCCTCGGTCAATTATGTCCGTGGGTTTTGCGTCCTCTTTTATGTGGCACTCGAAGGTGACAAGGGCCGTGTCCGAGCTATAGGGTGGCCCAGGAACCCCGTCATTTTCGTCCAAGGGATTGTCAAGGACTAGACCGCTTCCAAACAGATCCCCTGAATAGGTGAGGGTGGTGTCATTTCCATCCTTGACAGAAACCAGGGTACAGTTGTCCATATCGAGGTGGGAATGGTCTTGAATCGTAACGTCATAGGCCGGTGCGTTTCCAATGTTTTCAACCGTGATGACAAATGTAAGGGTGTCGTTGGCATCGCAGTTTGAGGCATTGCCGTCTATGGGCTCTATTGAAGGGGCTGGTGCAATAACCGTTGCTGGATTGTTGCTATATGATACGCCCTTTGTAATGACCAGCTCTGGTTCCCCCAATTCTATCTGGGCCATTCCGTGGCTTGTGACGATCTGTTCGCTCGTGGAGCTTAGGTGTGCCATTACCAGGTTGGTCAAAGAAAGGCCATTTGCAAAGGGGTCATTCTTTACTGTGAGGCTAAAGAGAAGATCTATATCCCGCGTCTGGGTGTCGGTGCTGTCAAAATTGCCATATATGAATTCGATACTGTTTTCAGGGCCATTGGTACTGATGCCAGGGTAGTCACTGCCAGAGCCATCGTCGTAGATTTCATGAAAGGTGTCATTGGGCCCAAACTTGGCAACTCCAGCCGGGGGAATGTCGGAGCTGTTCGTGTCATCAAAGGTGGCAAGTTCTGTGGCATCGAGAACAGGTAGGGGTACATAGTCTTTTAATATCAAATCTTCCACATCTGGTGTGGGCATTGTGAAGCGTATTCGATAGGTTATTACGTCGCCTGGGCGGAGTATTAGCGGGTTTGGCAAGTTTGTGTTGCCATTAATTGCATAAATATCCTTTGATACCGACCCATTTTTTATTTTAAAGTAAAGGCCGCTGGTGTCGCTTTCTGTGGCTCCTGTGGTGCTGTTGTTGTCCTCAACTGAGACCACGTTTCCAACCACGGTTACATTGTTGCTGAGTATATCGCCCTGATCCACAGAGGAATCGCCAGAGGCGTAGGTATGGGAAAAATCTTCCTGAATTATTGCCCTGAAGACCACCCGTGCAGTCGTAGGGCCATCGTTGTAATTGGAGCAGTCTGGCAAGTTGCCCGATCCTGTACCGTCATCAGGGATGCATCCGCCCACCAACTTGGAATCTCCCAGCAATGACTCGAGCTCCGAGGAGACGTGAAAGATAATGGATTCCGTGCCGTCTCCATTTATTACACGGGAATAGTTGGAGGAGTCAAAATCATGGCTCGTGGAATTCCCGTCCATATTGATTGTGAGAACAGGAGTGAAAGAGGTATCAAGATCCTGACCGTCTGATAAAATGTCGGTGACATTGACGTCATCAAAGGAGAAGTAGTCTGAAATCTGGAAGTCAAGGGTGTATTGCAACACGTCCCCTGGTGAATAACCTGCCACACCGGTGTCCGTTACAATGGAAACACTCTTGTACGCAGTAATGGCCTTGTCCGTCAAAATGTGTTCCGGCCCTGGCGGATCGGTCACAGCATTTCCTGGCTGGGCCGGGTCCCGAGTATCAACCGGAGTCCAGTCCCCCTGAACCTTGGCGTTGTTCTTGGAAAGGGCACTGTCACCGCTGGTGGGGTCAATTACAAAATTGCCGTCAGCATCCAGCAAGGGTACGAAACATTCAAATTCTATGTATGCGTCTGGTGAATTGGGGTTGGAATCTCCTGTCACACTGGGAAATTGGACATCGATGATATTGTCAGGGGGGTTGGCTGCAGTATCAGCAGGGGGGGTCGATACCACGGTGTAATTCCCTGAAGGGTAGACATTAGTGAGCCTTGTGAAGGCAAGATTGGGTGGCAGTTCATCAATAATGTCCATGTTGGTAACTGTCTGGCCAGGGCCCAAATGAATTTCCACTCGGTATTTCTTTATAAAGTTTTCACCTGATACAGTTTCCCCCTCTACTCCGCCAAAGATTTTGTCGATGTCAATCAGAACCGGTTCTATGTCTTTGGTAACCGACCATGCAGAGGAATCCGTTTCGGTGTCAGAGATAATTGGTGGATCTGTGTCTGGATTATCGTCAGGGTCTGCTCCATAAAGAAAGCCGGCCCTGGCATGGACTGGCAGGGGATAGTTCAAATCCGCCTTGGGACTGATGGCAATGGGAAGTTCAATTGTTGCGCGTGGTTGATCCGGTTCGTAGGAACCTAGAGGCAATACAATGGTAACTAGTTTGTCTCCGGCAGTGCCGCACACCATTAGTGGGTTTGAAGAGGAGTCGACAGCCAATGGATGTTCCACACATCCTGTACCATTGGCATCATTTGGAAATGTCTGGACAATGGTCGAAATACTTGAATCGAGATAGATGGCATTTCCCCTCACGTCGATTCCATCGGGTTCCTGGGTGCCTGCAGCTCCGTCGGCTCCATTTACAGGCAGGACAACATCAATAAAGGGTCCATATCCGATGTCAGAGGTGCTTGTGTTGTCAAAGGTGAGTTCAATGGTGGTGTTTTCTCCAAGAAGCGTGGTGACGGGGGGAATAATACCTACCGAGGGCACCGGAGCGGCCCAACTGAGACCTTGGGCCAACAGTGTAAAAAAACAGGCAATGGCACAGATAAAGAGGCAGGGATAATGATTAGGATTTGGGAGAGATTTAATATTAAAAATTGAAACCGAGTTACCGCTGAAAATAGACATAGTAAATTTGTGTTCCCTCCCCATATTTTATTTTAAGATATAAACTATTTAGCTATCAAAAAAAACAAAAAGTTGAATTTGGGTCTTTGATTTTCAACACTTCTATTATCAGCTTTCTTGAAATTTAATACAACACTCTTTTCAGACAGAAGGCTTTTGGGGAAGCACGATTGATAGGCGGGCGGAACTAGTTTGATTTTTCGAGTACCGAGACGAAAAATCCATCCATGCCATGGCTACCAGGGTAAACGCGTACCATATCCTTTTGAATTATATCCTGTGGCAGGCCAGGCACTACTGAGGAGGCGGACCTTAGGGAGAAGTCTTTATTTTTCTCAAGGAAATTTTCTACGATTTCAAAGGTTTCTTCTTCTTCTAGGGTGCAGACCGAAAAGACGAGCACCCCTCCTGGCCTTACAAGCTTGGACCAGGTTTGAAGTAAATTCCCCTGAACCTTGGAGAGAGATTCAATATCTGGAGGTATGCGATTCCACTTGATATCTGGGTGTCTTCTTATTACCCCGAGTCCTGAACATGGAGCATCTATCAACACCTTGTCATATGGGCCCGATGACCTGATTAGCTCTTCCCCTTCATGGTCGAGTAGGGTTACCTTTACCGAACCGATACCAAGCCTGGCCAAGTTTTCCTTTAGGAGTGCCAGTCGGGATGAATTTACATCGCACGCCACGATTTCACCTTCATCTTGAATGAGCTGGGCCAAGAGGGTCGTCTTGCCACCGACTCCGGCACAAACATCAAGAATTTTTTGACCTGGATGCGGATCCAGCAGAAGGCCAACAAGCTGCGAGGCTTCATCTTGGACCTGGAAATACCCCTGTTTAAATCCTGGAATTTTGTCTATGCCACCGCGATGTCCATGAAGAATAACGCCCACTGGTGAAATAGAACATCTTTCTCCTACGAATCCGGACTTATTTAAGAGTTCCAAGAAATCCTCAACAGAAATTTTGAGTGTGTTGACCCTTAGCACCAGTGGGGGCTGAAGATTATTGTTCATGCACACAGATGCGCATATCTCATGGCCCCAACGTTTACTCCACCTTTTCACCATCCAGTGGGGGTGAGAGGTCAAGTTGGCCACGCAATTCTCAAACCCCTTGGCACATCTTTCAAGAATGTTTTGGGTGGACTCTGGAATTACTTTGTTCCCTCTGGCCAAGTTCCTGAGGCTGGCATTTACCAACCCCGAGGCCCATGAGTGGCCAAGGGTGCGAACAATCTCAACGGATTCATTCACTGCTGAAAAGTATGGAACCCTCGACAGGAATATTATCTGGTAGCCACCTGTGAGAAGGGCTGCCTGAACATCCTGGGGGAGCTTGGAAAAGCGCTTGAGATACCTGTCCAGATGCCACCTTATAAGCCTGAGCCATCGGACTGTGCCTATTAGAATGTTCCAGTAAAGTGCCTTGTCCTTCTCGGATATGCTAGCTTTGCCCAGGATTTTGTCCCCGAGCACTTCAAGCTCTGGCCTCTGTCCAGGCTCACTGGCCAGCCATTTAGAAAGTGCCTTTACTGCAAGAAGCCTTGGATTCCCTCGCTTCCTGCCAGAAGAACGCTTTTTCCGTACCTTGATCTTTGTTGTTTTAGATGGATTTGCCAAGAAACCTAATCCAACCTTGTGCCTTCAGGAATCTTTTTGCCCCTTAGAAAGTCAGATACCTTAAGCCTTTTCTTGCCAGGCCATTGAATTTCCTTGACCTCCAATGTTCCCTCGCCACATGATATGACAAAGCTCTCTGGCCCAGACCTGATGATGGTTCCTGGTTCGCCACCTTGTGACTCATCCACAATCCTGGGAGTAAAAAGCCTGACCCGCTGGCCATCCAGCAGACACCAGGCCCCTGGTTTTGGGTCAAAGGCCCGCAACTGGCAATGAATCCTATTCGCAGGCAGATTCCAATCAATCTTGAGCTGCTCCTTTTTAATTGGTGGAGCATAGGAGACTCCCTCTTCTGGCTGTTCTTCCTCAGTCAGTTTGCCAGCCTCTAGAAGTTCCAGGGCCTCCATGAGGGCCTTTGCACCAAGGAGCGACATTTCCTGGCTGAGACGCCCAAAGGTCATGTCCTGGTCTATGGAAAGTTTGCGTTTAAGGAGCATGGGGCCTGTATCCATGCCTGCATCCATCTTCATGATGGTGATGCCTGTTTCCGTCTCTCCATTGAGGATGGCCCACTGGATGGGGGCGGCCCCTCTGTACTTGGGCAGCAGGGAGCCATGAATGTTTATGGGCATCAGTCTTGGTATGTCCAAGACGGACTGGGGTAGGATCTGGCCAAAGGCGCACACCACTAGCAGGTCTGGTTCCAGATCGGTCAGGGTTTTGACAAATGATGGCTCGGAGACCTTTGTTGGCTGAAACACCGGGATGTTCCTTTCCTGTGCCAAGACCTTGACTGCTGGCGGGGTTAGTTTTCTGCCCCTGCCCTTGGGCCTGTCTGGTTGGGTGACAACTGCCATTACGTCATCGGGACCATGTAGTAGTGCCTCAAGGGGGGGCACAGCAAACTCAGGCGTGCCCATATAGAGGATTTTGTAGCGGCCTTTATTCATTTTCTTGTTCCTGTTCCAGACGCTGAAGTATCTTGGGCCATTTTTTTCGAAACATGGCCCTCTTTAGCGGGCTTAGTCTATCGACAAAACATATTCCATCGAGATGGTCTATTTCATGCTGAAGACATCTGGCAGTGAGCCCGTCGCCTTCTATTGAGATTTCCTTGCCATTTCTATCAAAACCCTTGACCTCCACCTTTGCTGCCCTGCTGAGCTTGGCGCTGAAGTGGGGGACGCTCAAGCATCCTTCTTCTGCCACTTCTGTACCTTCGGTGGCGGTTATCACAGGATTTATTACGACTACCGGGTTTGGGGGTGCATCGGAACCAGAAACATCCATGACAAAGAGCCTTATGGCCTCGCCCACCTGATTTGCAGCAAGGCCCACTCCCTTGGCCCTGTACATGAGCTCAATCATTTCATCGATAAAACTTTGCAAGGCACCATCAATGGAGCTTACGGGCTTTGCCTTGGTTTTGAGTATTTCATGGGGGTAAACAAATATCTTCATATCGTTATGGGTTCTCATTGGTTTTTCTGTTTCATTTTCACAATATACACACCAAAGTCTCTTTACAAGCCTGGAACAATTTCAATATCAAATTGAAACTAAAATCTGCCAACAGATACGGGCCAAAATGCAAAATGATGCAACAGGCTGGATGGTAGAAGGACAGCCCGACCTATTCAAAAGGAAATAGCCATTTGAAAAACCAAGGCCATAGTAGGGCAGGGTCGCCATTTAGGTGAAAAGTTTGTTGGCTTTGTTTTTTGCAAACCATCAAAGTTATCTCATCGCGCAAAGGATTTGAAATATAAAGTACAGGGTTTTGTGCTTTGTTTTTAAAGGAAAATCTATTGAAAGAAAGCTACTCCTAAGGCGCAAGGTCTCTAATGAATATAAGGCTTTTAATAAGTGAAAAGAGAAAGGGGCAGGGGGGTGCCCCGCCCCGTATGCGTTCTACTTTCTAACCCACTTTCCAGGCTTAATTTCAATGAAGGTTCCCTTTGGGGCGGTTTTTTGCCACTGCTGGGCAAAGATTGATTGGACCCTCGAAAGTTGTGAGGATGGTATGTTGAGAGCCTGGGCAACCGCTCTATAAAGGGCCATTCTGTCTTTGTTTTCGGCATCAACCAGCTTTTTCAGCTTGGCCTTCTCCTTCAGCCCAAGACCAGCCAGGCTCTTGATGGTCAAGAGTCCATTCAGCCCCTCGCCAACGAGCCCGCGTGCCATATATGGGGCCAGGGAAGGGAAACGCTTTTTCATGCGTGCCTTGAGCTGCCTGATGGTGGCATTGGAGACAGTGAGCTCACTTGCTGCATGGGCCTCTGCCACAGAGAAGAACCAAGACGTTGGGGACAGGCTCGAATTTTCTTCACTGCCTGCAGGTTGCTGTTCGCGAACGTCTTTAACTATGTCTTCTGCCGCCTTGCGCACCTCTGCAGCAGGAAAATAGATATTGACTGTTACGCAGGCAGAGACCAAGAAAAAAATCATCATTACCCAGAATTTGGTGCTTATATTTCGATTCATGTCATTTTACCTCCACTTCACTTTGGCTAGATTCGCCTATTCTTTTTAGCCTATCTAACATATCTCTAAAGCTTATTCTGCCATTGGGATTCATATTAATAACATTGACTCCACCAAAAAACCCCCTTTTTACAAGGTATTCCTTGTTGCCGCTTTTGTAGAGTCCATGGAGTTCGAAGACGTCATTCTTAAGCTTACAGGAGATGCCTATCTTGCTATAGGAAAATTCCTTGAAGAGCTGGCCTAAAAAGGAGACTGATCCGCCACCACCACCCAAAATAGACAGGTTTTCTATGGCCTTTATGCTGATTTTTTTGGGGGCCTTAACGGATTCATCCGTCTTGATCAACAGATCGAACTGTTCAGGTTGCCCGCCACTCATGACTAGGCCCTTTATACGCCCCTTTATGGCGCCGGTTACCAGCCCGAAGGAAGTCTTTTCTGTAAGCTTTTTGAGGTCAATATGTTTGAATTTGATGTCAGCACCCCATCTGAATATGGGGGCGTAGGGTTCAATCCAGATGTTTTTGATTGTTACGGTGCCACCGGCGATCCTTACGGTAATCTGCCCCTTGAAAACAAGCCTGTCCCCCTGAAAATGTGCATCTGGCAAGTAGCCACTGACATCGACACTGATGGGAACTGCTTTGAAGAGTTGATGTATCTTGAGATCCTTGATGCCAAGGCCCTTGAGGGTCAATGTTCCACGTGAAAACAAGAAACTTGCCTCATTCAGGGTAATTGTGCCGTTGCCTGTATCCAGGGTCAGGGGGCCGAAACTGGCACGGTCGCTACAAATCGTTACTGGAAGTTCTTTGCCCGCTATTCTTATGTTCGATGGCGATTTGAAGATTTCCTTGGGGATGATTGGTCCAAGGAAGATATCACGCCAACGTATCTGGCCATTTTCGCAACTTTTCGAAGACAGGGGGTAAAAGAGTCTGACTTCAAGGCCATTGAGCATGAGAGAGCCCTTGAAAAAGATGTTCGCATCCACATCCAGGGCTACACGTGTCTTTTCGCCCCAGGCCCTCATCCTTCCCTTTGGTTCAAGCTTAGTAACAAAGGGATGAACATCAGAAAATGCCTCTTTGACAAGAAGGTTATAAAGCCTGTTTAGAACCGCTTTGAATTTCCACTTGGACTTCAAGAGGCGAAAGATGCAATCACGGCCACTTTCCTTGGCATCGCACGGCACCCTTATGCCCTGTGCCTCGAGGGAAAAGGGCCCGTAGATTTTCATGTAATCTATAAAAAGCTTGTTGTGATTAATCTTCCCGTTGGCTGTAAGGCTCCCCTTTATTTGCGACATATCGAAGAACCAAGGGAAAAAGAGGAATTGGCCCTTGGGCCACGCCACCTTTAGCTTCCAAATTCCATTTAGCCCCCTCTCATTGGTCTGGCCCCTCATGTCCAGATTCAAAAAGAGATCGAGGCCTTCGAAGGCATGATCCGCATCCTTTGAGCCAGCCAAGTCCCTGAGCATTACCTTACATTTCATGCGAAAGCGTTTGCCATCGGGGTCTGTCTCAAGGGATGCGCCAGGAAGAGTACGGGCTATTTGATGAATATTGTGTTCAGACAGGGAAATGGGCAACGAGTCCAGTGGGTAAGACAGGGCCGGCACAGTCTGGACAGTTGCCACATAAAATCCGAGAAGCAGGATTAGGAAAGACAAACGTGAAGGTGTCAACTTCGTTTTTCCTTCCACCGTTCTGGAAATACTAGGCTCACCACAGTTCCTTGGCCCGGGCTACTCTCTATTTCCACTTCACCCTGATGTTCCTTCATAATGTGATGCACCATGATTAGACCAACGCCTGTGCCAGAGGGCTTTGTAGTGACCAGTTCCTTAAAGAGCTTGGCCTTTACCTGGCTGGAGATGCCAGGGCCCCTGTCCCGAATTTCTATTACTGGCTTGCCGTTGCGCCTTTCTACAACGACCTCTATTTCCGCCCCTTTGGGAGAGGCATCCACTGCGTTTTTCAATATATGCAAGATGGCAACCTTTAACGTTTGCGGATTCCCCTTGATTTTTATGGGCGTCTCTTCAAACCTAATCCGCAATGTTATACTTTTCTTCTCCAGGTTCGGCCGCCAGGCATCCAGGATTTCGCTTACCAGCTCCTGAAGGGTTATTTCAGTAAAAAAGCGCTCCTGCTCTTTGGCCAGGCCCTCAAAATCCTTTACTATACCCTCAAGTTTCTGGGCTTCCAAATAGATGGCCTCTATCTTGTCCCGTTCTGGAAAATCCTCTGGCAGTTTTTTGAGTAAGATCCTTGCCAGGCCTCCTATTACAGTAGCCGGATTTCGCACCTTGTCCGCAATGCGAAGTGCGAACTCCACAACGGTCCTTTCATGCACCAGGGATTCCATGTCCTTGCTGAGCTCCAGAAGCTCAGCATTTACCTTGTCTAGCTCCTGGTTCTTTATGGAGAGGGTCTTCAGTAAAGAAAGGACCTCTTCATGCTTTGCCCTGAGATTTTCAAGGTAGGATTCCTGGATATCCTTGAAGAGCTGGCGCTTTATCTCGTCGTGCTGCTCTATGAGATCTTCACAACTCTTCTGCCCTCCAAGTATTGTCAGCTTAAGTTCAAAACCGTGGTGTTCGCCGCACTCCTTGACTTCGAGTTTATCTGTCAGATTCTTCATGGCAGATATCATGGAGTTGAAATCCCGCTTGCCCCTCGAGGTCTCATCAGACAAAAGGGAACATCCGCCCTTTCCCAGAAAGTGCATCATAAGTCCGGATGATTTTGCCTGATATGAATCTTGGTTGATCGCACAGACGATATAGAAAGTCACCCGTCCGCCCCTGGCTCTGTTCAGGAGAAATCTGGCTATTTCCGAGGCCATGAGGGCCACCTGTACCGTCTTTATTTTTGGAAATCCGCTGATTGTGGCAAGAAGCTTTGCCTTGGATCTGACGAGGGGAATATCGCGCTGACGTTTTATAACAAGGGTCAGGATATGTATTTGATTGGTCAGGTTTTCCATTTCCACACCACTATTGTTGCATCGTCTTCCATGCCCCCGGGGCTAATATCAAAGGGGAAGAGATAGTTGGTCCAAATTAGGGCGGGGATTTCCATGAGTACCTGCTGAAACCTGATCTGGGGAATGGTTCCAAGGCCGTCTGTGAAGGCTATCCCCATTATTTCCCTAAAGCCCCTAAAACTCGACTCCATAAGGAAACTTCTGGAGTTTACTTGGCCAATCAATCCCTTGTGTCCAGAGAGGAATCTTTCCTCACCATCCAAAAAGATAAAATGGCCTATGTCTCCAGCAGTTACAGCCTTGAGCTCTGCCCTTTCCAGATTGAGCCTAAGTGCCTGGATCATGAGGCCCCGTGCCCCTAGGATTTTCTGCCCAATAGCCAAGAGAAGTTCATGAGGGTCAGTGCTTGCTGGCACCATGGATAGAAAATTTTTCGCCACCTCTGTAACTTCGGCGGCTTCTTTCCCCTTTCCAAGGGCATCCATGATCACTAAAAGCAGATAGGGAAATTCAAAGAGCAGATAGACCCCGTCTCCACAAAATTGGCTTCCCTTTGCAGGGCGGGTAAGTAGGGAAAATTCAACAGGAATCTCGCCAAGCCCTTTTCCCGGATGAAAAAAGGAAGCGCACATTACGGTTTCTATCTCGTCTGTGGTGAAAAGAAGGTCAGGGCAAGGAATTTCTCCTAGCCTTCCCGAGCACATGGCAAACTCATCTGCCAGCCGCTCCACCGTCTTAAGTCCCAGGCCTAGGCCCTTGCCACGAGTGCGGCCTGCCCCAAGTTTGAGGCTCGAGTCTAGCCCCGGCCCTTTATCGAGGCTTGTTGCCGTAAATATTGCATCATTCGGGGATATTCTTTGGCCAAAAAGTCTCATGTGCCCCATTCGGGTTTGATGGTCTATGTGATTTTGGGCAAGCT
>JAADCZ010000171.1 GCA_013154175.1 Thermodesulfobacteriota bacterium | reverse complement strand
TTCCAAGAAATTGGGCCACCCTTTTACGAATGTCCAGGAGGCGTTCGATGTCTTCCTGCTTCAACACCGACAGGTTGGTCACCACATAGTCGGCAAAGGCACGCTCGTCTGGAGAGATGTCCTTGAGGGCACGTTCCCTGAGGCTGTCGCCTGCGACGGATTCGCCAATGCGAAGGGTCTGGCACCTCGATACGATGGTTGGCAAAAGTCCTGCCGGACTTGCCACAGAAAGTAGCAGCACGTTGTTCTGGGGAGGCTCTTCAAGGAGCTTTAGCAGGGCATTTGCCGATGCAGGGTTCAGACAGTCGGCCTCATGGATAGCGATTATGCGCCTTTTGGCCTCAAGGGGAGGGAACAGGACCTGTTCCTGCAGGGCCTTGATTTGGTCGATGCGAATGGAGCGGTTCCTTGGCCTGATCTCTGTCAGGTCTGGGTGAATCCCCTTCATGGCCTTGTGACAACTTTTGCACCTGCCGCACGGCTCCAGGGGACTTTCACCCCTTGCCCCTGGGCTTGTGCAAAGGAGCAACATTGCCACATCCTGGATAAATTGCTCCCTGGCCTGGGGGCTGTTGCCAGAGATTATGTAGGCGTGTGCAAGCCTGCCTCTGGCCAGTGCCTTTGAAATAATTTCATAGGGATTCCAGTTATCCTTGTCCATGGCAGGCTAGTTGTTCAGATGGAAGAAGGAGCCGATGCCCTTGAGCCAGTCTGGGATTTGATGCAGAAATCCCGTTTCAGGGGCAAGGGGTGGCAAGCGATCCTTCCTGAGGGCCTCCCAGATGATGTCCTTCTGGTTCTCCCGGGTTGGAGTGACAATCTGCCCTGTGCGCTTGTCAACTGGAACAAAGGCTATTCCGTCTGGGATGTCATAGGTCTTCTTGGTAAGATCCTTCACGGTTGTCTTCATAAACTCCGTCCAGACCGGGCATGCTGCCCTGCCGCCTGTTTCCAGACGCCCCAGGGACTTTTTGTCCTTACGACCTATCCAGACACCTGCCACCACCTCTGGGCTGAAACCCACGAACCATGCATCGTGGTAGTTGTCGGTGGTTCCTGTCTTGCCTCCAACTGGCACTCCAACTGCCCTGGCGCGCCGGCCAGTACCGTTTTGCACCACGCCCATTAAAAGATAGGCCATCTGAAAGGCGGTTTCAGGGTCCAGGGCCTCGTGAAACTCAGGGGTCAAAAGCTCTATGATCTTGCCGTTTCTGTCTGTTATCTGCTCGATGTACTGGGGGGTGACCACCTCTCCCATGTTTACAAAGGTGCTGTATGCAGTGACCATTTGTACCAGGGGTACGGCAGAAGAGCCAAGGGCAATGGAAAGGTCATGGGCAAGGGGTGTGGTAATGCCCATTAGCCTTGCCTGCTCGATGACATTGTTGATGCCAACCATCCTGGCAATCTTTACAGAGACTACATTTCTCGAGTAGGTGAGGGCAGTGCGGATGGTGATTGGCCCCATGTAGGCCCTGTCGAAGTTTTGAGGCTGCCAGGGCTTGCTGTGTTTGGTGCCAGGAAAAGAAATGGGCTCATCCACGATGATGGAATTTGGCTGGATGAGGCCCCTTTTCATTGCAGCCGAATAGACGACGGGCTTAAAGGAGGAGCCAGGCTGCATCCTGCCCTGTATCGCCAGGTTGAATTTATTTTTTTTGAAGTCCTGGCCACCCACCATGGCGCGTATGGCGCCTGTTTGGGCGTCAATGGCTATGAGTGCCCCTTGTATGTTCTTTTTGAGGGCCTTGTCCCGTCTGTGTCTTTTTTTTACAGCCTCAAGCCCTTTTGAGACGGCTTGAAAGGCCTTTTCCTGCCATCTCGAATCAAGGGTGGTGTAAATCTTGAGTCCATCGGTAAAGACCCTTTTTACGCCATATCTTCGCACGAGCTCCTTTTTTATGTCCTGAAGGAAATATTCAGAGCCCTTTGGGGGCTCGAGCTTTTCACTTTCGAGATGGAGCTTTTCCTTCTCTGCAGCCTCCCTCTCTTCCTGGGTGATGAAGCCTTCCTCGAACATGCGCCTCAGCACGTAGAGCTGCCTCTTTCTTGCCTTGTCGAAGTGTTTGAACGGGTTGTATCTGCTGGGGGCCTGGGTGAGTCCGGCTATGAGGGCGCACTGGGCTATGTCCAGGTCTTCGACGTGCTTGTTGAAATAGGTTCTTGCTGCAGCCTCCACCCCATAGGCGCCACTTCCCAGATAGATCTGGTTGAGATAGATGTTTAGTATCTCATCCTTGCTCAGGCTTCCATCGATCTGCCAGGCAAGTATGGCCTCCTTGAGCTTTCGGATCCAGCTCCTTTCAGGAGAAAGAAGGAGCGAGCGGGTCACCTGCTGGGTGATGGTACTTGCCCCTTGCACGATGCCTCCGGCCTCCACGTTTCTGATGGCCGCCCTTATGACCCCGACAAAATCGATGCCCCTGTGTTCATAAAACCTGGCATCTTCTGCTGCCAGGAAGGCATAGATGAGTCGTTTGGGAATCTTTTCTATGGATACGGGCCACCGCTTTTCCTTGTACCAGTAGGCGATGGTCTTTCCGTCACTGCTGTAGACCTCTGTGACCATGGCCGGCTTGTAGTTCTTCAGGCTGGCAATGGAGGGAAGCTTCAGCATCATGTAGGCCGCCATTGCGGCAAAAGCCAGGCCGGTCACCAGGAAACAGGAGGTCCAAACTATTGCAAGTAGAGGTTTAACACCCCATATTCTCTTATTTTTTTTACTATTCTTTCTAGCCATTGGTAAAATTCCTGGGATGTGAATTTAACGGACTAACAAGATACGTACAACTTGTTTTAAAATGGTGTTAAACTCACTGTGCGGTTTTGCAAGGTTCATGTCCCGATTTGTTGGACTTACCTTCAACCCTTTGATATTGTATAAATTCTCATGCATCACTGTTCTAGCCTCTGATCTTATGCAAAAACGACTGTTATGGAGAAATATATGAAAAATATCTTACTTTTTTTGGGTTCTCCAAGAAGAGGCGGCAATACCGACATCCTCGCAGAGGCATTCACAAATGGTGCCAAAAGTGTAGGCGCAAGTGTAGAAAGGGTGCGTCTTATGGATCTGAAATTTTCGCCGTGTATTGAATGTGGAGGCTGTGACGACTCTGGCACATGCATCTTGAAGGATGATTTTACCCCATTTTACAAAAAAATGGAGGAGGCGGACGTTGTGGTGCTCTCGTCTCCCATGTTTTTCTACAACATCACTGCTGCAAGTCAGGCCATGGTAGAAAGGACCCAGGCATTCTGGGTAAGGCAATATGTGCTGAAGTCAGGAAAGATCGGGGGCAAGACAAGGGATGGAATATTTCTTTCAGCAGGGGCGACCAAGGGTAAGCTTCTTTTTGAGGGAAGTCTCAGGGTGATGCGATATTTCTTTGACGCAATTGGCGGCAGTCTCGAGGCCGCAGTCCTGGTGAGAGGCGTTGAGAAGAAAGGTGATATAGAAAAGCAGCCTGATGTGTTGGAAAGTGCGGAAAATCTTGGAAAATGTGCTGCCAGTGGAGGCGATTATTCCAAGGTTCAAGGTATTTGGCTTCCTGGAGGTAAAAGTTGAAAATGAAGGGAAAATTTAAACAAGGTACCATTGATGGAGTGATCGTTAGGGAACTTACTAGATATCTGGATCACAGGGGTTGGCTGTGCGAGCTCTTTAGAAGGGATGAACTGGACGAGGAAGTCGTGCCCCAGATGGCCTACTGTTCCTTGACTTACCCGGGTATTGCCAGGGGGCCCCACGCCCACCGTTTTCAGACCGACATCTTTTGCTTCGTGGGGCCTGGTAATTTCGATATCAGACTTTGGGACAACCGCGAGGAGTCGTCCACCTACGGAACAATGCAGAGGATTTTCGCAGGAGCGGACAAGCCACTGTGTGTGATTATCCCTCCAGGGGTCGTTCATGGCTACAAGGTTGTGGGAACAGAGCCGGGCATGGTGTTCAACTGTCCCAACAGGCTCTACGCTGGTGAAGGTCGCAAAGAGGAGGTGGACGAAATCAGATACGAGGATGAAAAAGATTCACCATTCAGTTTCGACGACTGAATGGAACAAGAATGAATGGTTGAAGGATTTTAAAGAGAGTCATGACGTATGCAACCGAGTCTCCAGCAAATCAAGGAATTTCTTGATAAGGTTTCATTGCCATGTCTTCTGGTGAATGACACTGGAAGGGTAATCTATGCCTCCTCTGCCCTGGGGCACAGCGAGGACAGGGAATTTCTCAGAAATTACGAACGCCTCTTCAGGGACCTGCTCACCAAACTTGCCAGGGATAGCGATGCCATTTCACCCCGGGACAAGAGTCTGTATTTCGAGGTTGACCCCCAGGTGTTTGGGGTGGGCCCCTTCTTGAAGTGCCACCTCATCCCCCTGACAGAACAGT
This sequence comes from Thermodesulfobacteriota bacterium, assembly GCA_013154175.1. Lineage (GTDB taxonomy): Bacteria > Desulfobacterota > Dissulfuribacteria > Dissulfuribacterales > QOAL01 > JAADCZ01. The sequence continues at coordinate 8,461 of JAADCZ010000171.1, read as the reverse complement.
ACCACAGGAAACTCTATCTGCTCTTCTTCTCAGACATTACCTGCTCCACACTGCTGAGTCATCTGCCCATAGTCGCCATCTATTCCCCCTCAAACGATGTCCTGAACATCAAGTTTGCCACAAAGACCCTGGAGGAATGGACAGGGGTGCCCCTTAGAAAGTTCATTCAGGATGATGATACCTACAGACTCCTCATCCATCCTGAGGACAGGGGGCGGGTCAATGCATTTTTCAAGGATTTCGATGTATCCCACGCAGGTGCAGACTTTGACATCTCGTATCGACTCACCCACGTAAATGGCAGTTACAGATGGGTAGAGCACAAGATTATAGTCAACAACCTGAAGGGTAAGGAGGGGCCTTGCTTTTCCCTGCTCAGGGACATAACAACCCAGAAGGAGCTGGAGCTTGCCCTTTCAAAGGCGGAGGAGAGGTGCAGGCTCTTTTTTGAAAAGAGCCCCTTGGGTTTCCTGTGCATTGACAGAAACGGCGTCATTGTGGATTGCAATGAGCGACTTGCTACTCTCATTGGCATCAAACGGGATGAACTCATTGGACTCAATTCCCTGTCCACTGCCAATCCAGCCTTCAGGGACTGGGCAAGGGAGGTGTTGAGGGGAAACGAGATAAAGTTTACAGGAAAGTATGTCACTGCAGTAACGGGTAAGGAGCTCTACATATCCCTTATAGGCTTTCCCCTCAAGAATGAAGAAGGCACGGTCATTGGGGCCTACGCCCTGGTGGAAGACCTTAGCAGCAGGCAGGAGCTTGAAAACAAGCTCATGGAGCAGAGGGATTTCAACAGGGTCATCATTGAGACTGCCGGGGTCCTGGTTGCTGAAATCTCAAAGGATTGCACCATCTGTCAGGTAAACAGCGTGTTTGCCGAGATGCTCGGAAAGAACCAGGACGAGCTCACTGGCATTCCGTTCTCGAGCCTTCTCCCTTCATGTCCAAGCGAGCTTCTTAAAATGATGACCACAGAATCCCCCAAGACTGCAAAGGGCAACAGGTTTGAAACCTACATAGTCAACTGGAAGGGAGAAAAGAGGCTGATCTCCTGGAAACTCAGCCCATATATGTCCTCAAAGGAGACGGGAGAGACCCATTTCCTCGTGGTAGGGACGGATATAACCTCCCAGAGGCAGTTGCAGGAAAAACTGAGAGAAGTCCAGAAGATGGAGGCCATTGGACGACTTGCCGGGGGGGTCGCCCATGATTTCAACAACCAGCTTACTGCAATCATGGGCTATTGCCAGATGCTCCTCATGGAGATCGAGCCTGGTTCAGAGGTCCACCGGAAGCTTGAAATTATAAACAAGGCGGCAAAAAGGGCGGCAGAGACCACGAATCAGCTCCTTGCCTTCAGCAGAAAGCAGACACTCAAGCCAGAAAGGGTGTCTTTGAACAAGTCAGTGGCCGAGGCGTGCAATTTCTTCAAGAAACTCCTTGGTGAAGAGATTGAGGTGACATTCAAGCCAGGCAAGACAGATTGCATAATAGAGGTGGACCCAGGCAGATTCCTGCAGATCTTCCTGAACCTGGCCTTGAATGCCAGAGACGCTATGGAAGGCAAGGGCCAGATAGTCGTGTCCACCAAGGTTTCCCGGAGCAAGAAGATTGTTGAGCAACTGAAGGGAAGGGCCGACAGGGTGGCTGTCGTGACCTTCAGTGACAATGGGTGTGGCATGGAAAAGGAGGTGTTGGAAAAGGCCTTCGAACCCTTCTTTACAACAAAGCCCCTTGGTCAGGGAACAGGCCTTGGTCTGGCGGTGATCTACGGCACCGTTAAGCAGAGCAAGGGGGATATAAAAATAGAGAGTACGCCTGGAAAGGGCACCAAGGTTACCATTTTGCTTCCTGCCTACGAGTCCAAGGGCAGGTTCAAGACGACTATCAAGAAGTTGGATGTGGCCAGGGATGTCAAGGGGGCAGGGCGCCTGGTCTTTCTGCTGGAAGATGAGGAAGTGGTCATGTCGACCGTGGTTGAATACCTCGAAAAGCTCGATTTCAGGGTAATGCACTTTTCAAGCCCCATGGAACTGGAGAAATTTTTGACTTCATACAAGGGGCCGGCCCCTGATATATTCATTACCGATGTCGTTATGCCAGGGAAGAGTGGCCTGGAAGTTGCTAAAACCATCAAGGAATATTTTCCAGAGGTTAAAGTCATCTTGATGTCAGGGTATAGTGAGCAAGTCCTTGAAAGAAAGGGAAGCATTTACAATAAGGGGCCATTTCTGCAAAAACCGTTTACCATACGGGAGCTTAAAGAGGTTCTTCATTTGGTGTCCTAGCAATTTCGCCACACTTGTTCTTTGATTCCACTAACTCTAATTGACATGACATGAAGATGTGGATTAACTTCAGGAGACCAAAATCTATGACTCTTTTAGTGTCTAATCAAAAAAAGGGACGATATGACAAAGAAGGAAATATATGTGGACAGGCTCCACTGCAAGGGGTGCGGGGCCTGTGAAGAGGTGGCACCAGAGGCCTTTAGGCTGGATGATTCTGAAAAGGTGGATTATCTAGGAGATGACAAGACCTCACCAGAAAAGATTGAGATGGCAGCGAACCTGTGCCCTACAAAGTGTATCGAGATCATAGAGGAGTAGCTATTACAGTGAAAACATTAGCGAAATTTTATAAGGATGAACTTCTATGAATCCGGAAAGTGTCGAGGGCCAAGGAAGCCTGCTTAGATTCATAAATTGGCTTGGACAGATAACCATCAAGATCGTTTCCGAGCTGGGAGCCATAGCCATATTTTTTGTGTATGGCTTCACGCTGATATTTTCTCTGCCCTTCCAGTTCAGGAAGATAGTCCAGCAAATTTATTTCATTGGAGTAAAGTCATTCCTCATTATTAGCCTCATAGGTCTTTTCACAGGAATGGTACTTGGCTTACAGGGCTATTACAGCCTGGTCAAGTTTGGCTCAGAGGGTATGCTCGGTGCTGCCGTTGCCCTCTCCCTCATCAGGGAGCTTGGGCCTGTGCTCACAGCCCTCATGATAATTGGCAGGGCCGGGTCATCCATTGCTGCAGAGATAGGCATAATGAGGATATCCGAGCAGATAGACGCCCTGGACACCATGGACATAAACCCCATGAGGTATCTGGTTAGCCCGCGGATAGCTGCATCCATAATATCTTTTCCGCTGCTTACCGCCCTTTTCGATGTGATAGGAATCCTCGGGGGCTATCTTACAGGTGTCTTGCTCCTGGGTGTCAATTCTGGAATCTTTTTCAACCGCATTTACGATAGTGTGGTAGCAAAGGACATTACTGGTGGTTTCATAAAGAGCCTCGTGTTTGCCCTGCTGGTTTCAACCATCTGTTGCTACCAAGGTTACTTTACCCACATGCGTCCAGGTGGCTATGGTGCCAAGGGAGTGAGCCTGGCAACGACTTCCGCGGTTGTCATATCGTGCGTATGCGTCTTGGTTGTCGATTACGTATTAACCTCGTTCTTGTTGTGAGATTTTGACCATGGCCCAACCATTTATTGAATTCAAGGATGTATCAAAGAGATTCGGGGACTTGCAGGTGCTGGATAAGGTCAACCTGCGCATATACTCCGGTGAGATAACGGCCATCATTGGCAAGAGCGGAGTTGGTAAGAGTGTATTGCTGAAACACATCATAGGGCTAATCAAGCCGGACTCTGGCCAAATCTTGATAAATGGAAAGCCCTTGAGTGAGTTCACCAAGACAGAATGGAGAAACTTCAAAAGGTCCTTGAGCTATATGTTTCAGAGCAATGCCCTCTTTGACTCACTCACCGTGTTTGAAAATATAGCATTGCCCTTGAAGGAAAGGACGAGGCTTCCCAACAAGGTCATCAGGGAAAAGGTAGAGTATCGCATCCACCAGTTTGAACTCCAGGAGGTGCAGGACAGATATCCTTCCCAGATTTCTGGAGGAATGCAAAAAAGGGTGGCCCTTGCCCGGGCACTGGTAACAGAGCCCACCATGATTCTTTTCGATGAGCCCACCACCGGTCTGGACCCTTTGAGAAAAAATGCAGTGCTGAACATGATAGCCCACTATCAGCACGAGATAGGGTTCACCGGTGTCATGGTTAGCCACGACATTCCAGATGTGTTTTTCATCAGTAACCGAGTGGCAATAATTGAGAACAAGAAGATTCCCTTTCAGGGAACGCCTCTTGAGCTGGAACAGACCGACAACGAGGTGGTATGGCAGTTCATTCATGGCCAAGAGGTATTGCAGGATCAGCTAACCGGCCTTGATCCCAGACAGAAGGTCGAGCAGCTAATCAAGGAGCTTACAGACAAGGTCGCAAAGGGGAGAGAGCCATTTAGCGTTGGCCTCTTTACCATAGATGATCTTGACGAGATAAAGAAGGGCGTTGGTTACATAGCCTCCCAGAGGGTGTTTCAGTGTTTGGCCATGACCCTCAAGAGTTACATGTCTTCCAATGAGTATGCAGCCAGGATAGGCACGGGCGAGATCCTGGCGGTATTTCCTGGCTCTGGGGCATCCAGGGTCAAAAAACTCATAGAGGATCTTAGAAGGGATTGCTCCAGACAGGAGCTCATGGATCCTTCAAAATATAAAAAGGTTTGTATAGATTTTGCCCTAAAGGCAGGGGTTGTCGAGGTGAATACCCGTATGGACATGGCAACCATCCTGGCCAAGGCAAGGGAAAATCAGCAAGTAATTGCAAAAATGGAATGCAAGGGAGCTTCAAACAGAAAATGAAAAAATATTCCCAAGAAACAATAGTGGGTATTTTCGTTTTGATAGGACTGTTATGTGTCGCTTATCTGACCATAAAGCTGGGCAAGATGGAATTGCTTGGCGGTAACTACTATCATATTTCAGCGGCCTTCGACAATGTTGGCGGGCTCAAGCCAGACAGCAGTGTGCAGATGGCCGGTGTTGAAATTGGTAGGGTCCAATCAATTAAATTAGACACAGAAAACTATATGGCTGTGGTACGGATGAAGATCAAGAAAAACGTACCCATACAGGAGGATGCCATAGCTTCCATCAAAACCAGCGGACTCATTGGTGACAAATACGTAAGTATTCAGCCCGGGGGGTCGGACGAGCTCCTGGGAGAAGGTGGGGTGATTACTGATACGGAATCTGCCGTGGATATCGAAAGCTTGATTAGCAAATACGTCTTTGGCAGTGTTAAAAAGTAATCGAGTAAACTAGGTCGTTGTATTTGTTGTGATTAAGGAGGCACTATTGATGGCACATATGAATTGGAAAAATATCATTATTTCCGCTGTTGTTCTGGTCTTTTTTGTCGGGGCCATGTCAATGGTTGGAAATACGTCGGTGAAAACCCAGGATCAGTCACCCAAGAAGGAGATAGAAAATCTCGTAAATCAGGTGATAGACATACTCCAAGACCCTAAGCTCAAGGCTCCAGACAAGCAGGAGATCAAGAGGAAGAAGCTCCGTGAGCTGGTGTCCCAGATTTTCGATCTGGATTTCATAGCCCACAGGGTCCTTGGACGTTATGCAAGGCGTTTTAACAAGGAGCAGTTTGAGGAATTCAAGGAACTCTTCACCAAGATGTTGGAGAGCATATACCTGACTCGAATAGAGAATTATTCTGGCGAGAAGGTCGTTTTCGAAGATGTCAAATATCTTTCTCCCACCAAGGTTGTCATCCCAACGAAAATCATCAAGGACGGGCAGGAAATACCCGTTGAATACCGTCTCGTTAAGAGCAAGAAGGATGGCAAGTGGATTGGCTACGACGTTGTCATCGAGGGCGTAAGCCTTGTAAAAAATTACAGGACCCAGTTCTATCAGTACCTGAAGAGACACAGTGTGGATGAGCTCCTTGAAATGATGAGAGAAAAGGTCAAACAGCTCTCAAAACAAGCAAAGACTGGAAAGTCATAAAAAGTCACAAGTCCAGGGTAGAGAAAGGGGAGGGCAAGTGGAAATAGTCAGACCTGATAAACTTTCTGATGAAGAAAGGCAAAGGACCATAGAGAGGCTGTGGAAAAAGGATCCCAGCCTGTGGAGTGATAACCCTGAAGACTTCGAGGCCATAACCAACCGCCTCGGCTGGCTCGATGTCATTGACCGGATTAGGGACAAGGTTGATGAAATCAAGGGGTTTGGCCTCGAGGTCAAGGATAGAGGCTTCGACAGGGTGTGTCTGCTGGGCATGGGGGGCTCAAGCCTTTTTGCACTGGTCATATCCCAGATATTTGGCCCGGCAGATGGGTTTCCTCCCTTGGAGGTGCTGGATACCACAGACCCTGAAGAGGTGGAAAAGGCCTATCAAAAGGGTATAGACAACACCCTCTTCATAGTTGCCAGCAAGTCAGGGACGACCACTGAAGTACATGCCCTTTTCAACTACTTCTGGGACAAGGTCTCGGCTTCGAATCAGGAGCCGGGCAATCAGTTTATTGCAATAACAGACCCTGGAACCCCCCTGGAAAAACTGGCATCAGAAAGGGGATTCTGGCGCTGCTTTTTGAACTATCCAGATATAGGAGGCAGATATTCTGCCCTGTCCTACTTTGGCCTCATACCCGCCGCCATACTCGGTATGGATATAGAGCTTCTTCTGGATAGGGCGGACGAGGTCAGAAAGATGTGTATGCCAGATGTCCCCTACAATGAAAATCCGGGCTATATCCTTGGCGCCTTCATGGGGCTCTATGGCTCTCAGAGTCGTGACAAGCTCACCATATTGTCAGACAATCCCATAAAACCCTTTGGGCTCTGGCTTGAACAGCTCATTGCCGAAAGTAGCGGCAAGGATACCCTTGGCCTGGTTCCAATCGTTGGAGAGTCCACAGGAATCCCAGGGTTCTATGGCGGCGAGCGCATTTTTGTTTACCTGCGCCTCAAGGACACCCCACCAGAGCGTTCACTGGATACCTTCATCGAGGAGCTGAAGGAGGCGGACTTTCCAGTCCATGTACTCCAGGTTGCAGACAAATACGACATAGGTGGCCAGGTGTTCCTGTGGGAGTTTGCCGTTGCCTTGGCGTGCCACTTCATTGGTGTCAATGCCTTCAATGAGCCAAATGTGAAGATTGCCAAGGAAATGACGAAGATCACCCTGGAGCGTTACATCAAGGAAGGCAAGATGCCAGTGAAGTTCTGGGTGGACCCGCAAAGTCAGATAAATTTCAGGCCATCCCATACCCTGGCCGCATCCATGAAGGGTCTGGCCAGGACCTTGAGGGACATATTCAACGTATTGCCCACCTGGGGATATCTTGGATTTTTGCCATATCTGCCCTATGATCCAGTGGTGGATGAGGTCATTGGCGAGATGAGGCACATCGTCAGGCAGGAAAGAGGTTGTGCCACTGTCATGGGTTATGGGCCAAGGTATCTACACTCCACTGGGCAGCTTCATAAGGGTGGGCCAATCTCTGGCGCCTTTATAATATTTACCCGCAAGCGCTCCAAGGATTACGAGCCAGTACCTGGCTTTGGAGTATCCTTCTGGCATATACAATTTGCCCAGGCAGTTGGAGATTTTGAGGCCCTCAGCCAGATTAACAGGCGAGTGATTCACGTACATCTGCCATCGGATTACAAGCTTGGTATAAGGAGCTTCAGCAAGGTATTATCCAGGGCTGCTAGACTCTAACAGGTTGCCCGAATACCAGGCAGCCCAGAGATTCCAGGCGGGTTCATGCTGACCAAAAAGATCGTAATAGTTTTCCTGTTGATGGGGGCTTTGTGGGCAGCAGGGACCTCGGGATACCTCTTAATAGAAAAGTGGTCCTTCCTAGATGCGGTGTACATGACGGCTATCTCCTTGACCACCGTTGGCTTCAAGGAGGTAAGGCCCCTCAGTGAGGCTGGCAGGGTCTTTACTATTGTTCTCATCACCACAGGCGTCAGCCTCTTTTTCTATGCAGCTGGTATCCTGGCAGAGGCCATCATAGAGGGACACCTTAAGGGATTCATAGGTAGAAGGCGCATGGAAAAAAAAATTGCCAAACTGAGCAACCATTACATCGTTTGCGGTTATGGCCGTCTTGGCAGGGTCATCTGTCACGAACTAAGCCTCAGAAAATATCCCGTAGTCGTAATAGACAACAAGGAATCTGCCGTAAATGCCGCTGCTAGAAAGGGCCTTTACTGGCTAAAGGGCGATGCCACCCTCGATGAAACCCTGTTGCGTGCCGGAATAAAACAGGCCCGGGGGCTCATTACTGTACTGGGCACCGATGCAGCCAATGTCTACATTACGATTTCTGCCAGATCCCTCAACCCAAGATTCATTATTGTCTCCAGGGCAGAGGATGAGAATGCAGAGAAAAAGATGTTCCGTGTTGGAGCCACCAAGGTTGTAAGTCCTTACAAGATTGGGGCTACCAGAATGGCCCTGGCAGTGTTAAAACCCACCCTTACAGAGTTTCTAGACCTGGCAAGCCACAGTGTCGGCTTCGACCTCGATATTGAGCAGATAGAGATTCTGCCTGGCTCTGA
>JAADCZ010000017.1 GCA_013154175.1 Thermodesulfobacteriota bacterium | reverse complement strand
AGGCCTGTGAAGGTGGACTACTTCACCAGGGTGCGGAGTTCAAAGGAGACAGAGATAATCCAGGTGGTCAAGAACAAGGAGCTCTTTGGCGCAAGATGCTACTGGGGCAGGCTTTTGATCACAGATCGCGTGGTGGGCTACGATGTGCGCCAGATAAGGGGCCAGCGCCTTATAAGCAGGGTGGATCTGGACCTGCCGCCACAGCGTTTTGAAACAGAGGGGCTCTGGATAGAGATACCACCGGTAGTGAAGGAGGCGTGTGAGCGATCCCTGCTTCACTTCATGGGCGGCATCCATGCAATAGAGCATGCGCTCATTGGCGTAATGCCCCTTCTCGTCCTTTGCGACCGAAACGACCTTGGGGGAATTTCCATTACCTTTCATCCACAGCTTGCTTCAGGTGCAATATTTGTCTACGACGGGGTCCCTGGAGGCGTGGGGCTCACTGAGGAGGCCTATAAGAGGGCAAGGGATCTCTTTATGCTTACCAAAAAGACAATCGAGGGGTGCAGCTGTGAAAATGGCTGCCCTTCCTGTGTCCATTCCCCAAAGTGCGGTTCAGGAAACAGGCCCATAGATAAAGGCGCAGCCATTTTTCTCCTAAAAGAGATGGAGAAGAAATCAAAGGTGGTCAGAAGGCCTGTTCAAACCTTTACCGAGGGGGCAAGACCAGAGCCCTCGAGGGCCGGGGTGAGGCTGGTTTCCGGGAAATCTCCAGTCGAGGGGGCTGAGGCACAAAAGGGGGCTGAGGCCCCGGATTTTGGCCTTGATTCAGACCTTCGCTACGGGGTCCTCGACATCGAAACCCAGCTTTCTGCACAGGAGGTTGGGGGCTGGCATCGGGCCGAGCACATGAGGGTGAGCTGCGCTGTGGTCTGGGATTCTGGCACAAGGGCCTTTGCCGTTTTTAAGGAAGGGCAGCTCCATCACCTCTTTTGCCTCCTTCAACGCCTTGATCTGGTGGTGGGGTTCAATATCAAGAGATTCGACTACAAGGTTCTTTCCCGTTATTCCCCGCCAGATCTCCACGCCCTTCCCACCCTCGACATCCTTGAAGAGGTGACTAACCGCTTGGGCTACAGACTTTCCCTGGATAGCCTTGCAAAGGCCACCTTGGGGGCCAAGAAGTCGGCAAACGGCCTCATGGCCCTGAAGTGGTGGAAGCAGGGGAAGGTGAGAAAGATTATCGAGTATTGCAAGAAGGATGTGGCCCTGACGAGGGATCTTTTCATCTTTGGCAAAAGAAGTGGCTACCTGCTCTTCAAGAACAAGGAAGGTAGCCTTGTGCGTCTTCCAGTTGGCTGGAAGGGGGCCAGTTCAAGATGAGCCTTCGTAGGGCTGGTAAGACATTGAGTCTGGCAAAACTTATAGTTGTGTTGCCAGCCTTTGCTCCACGGATATTGCAAGGGCAAGAAGGGCCAGGCATGCAATCAGGATGATAACCGAGTAGACAAATGCCCTTTTTGCCTTTTTCGCCTCCCACACCTTCATTGGTCTTATGCCACTGGCTGCAAAGGTGATGACTCCAGACAGGTTTATGCACACAGCATTTATGAGAAAGAGAATGAATGCTGCCGATGCCTGAATGTAGAGGGCTTTTGAGAGCATTATGCCTGAAGCCACGAGGGGCGGCAGTATGGAGACGGCCATCATGACCCCCACCAGGGCCTCGGCCATGTCTTGTGCCAGGGAATAGGCGCCGGCAATGCCAGAGGTGATAGCCAAAAGTATGAAGAGGAAGTCCAGTTGCGCCCTTGAGAGCACCTCATTTGAAAGGGCCATATTAAGAGGGGCGAAGGTTCCGGAGATCCAGCCAATTGTCACGGCAATGAGGCCACCGGCCATGACTGTGGCAAGGGATTTTTTCATGAGATCGAAGTCTCCCATGACGCTTGCCAGGGCAAGGCCAACAAAGGGCCCTAGGAGTGGTGCAATGACCATTGAACCGATTATGACGGCAACATCGTCCTTTAGGAGACCAATGGCTGCCACTATGCTCGAAAGTATTGCAAGGCTTACAAACTGTTTTGTCAAAAGGGCCGAGGGGCTAATCTTTTGGTAGAGCTCCTCGATGCCAATGCCGTCAGTTGGGGTTTTTTCATCCTCATCCTCATCCCCGTTCCCTGCCGTCTCCTCCTGATGCTCTTCCTTGACCCTGGGGACGGATGCGTCTACTGGCAGGACGACTATTCGGTAGTGATCCTGATCCTTGAAGAAGGATTTGAAGACGTCTATCACCTTGTCGACATCCCTGGCACTCAGGAGGAGACGGACGTTAATCCTTCCATTTGGGAGGGTATCCACCCAAAATTCATAGATGGGTACATCCTGCAGGAGGAATTTCAGGTCGTCGGGGTTACCCTTCTGGTGGAAGATCTCGACCAGACGCAGGGACATCTCAACCGCTAACTGGCCCTTATGCCAAGGGCCTCAGCCAGGGAGGAAACCATCTCCTTTGAATCCTCTATGAGATCCTCCAGTGCATCCTCATCTATTCCCAGTGCCTTTGCCTCTTCCACTGCCTTTTCCGCAGGCTTTCTCTCCTGAAAGGAAAGGGAAATCTTATTCGAGAGGGTGACTGGTGCTACCACGGTCTTTTCAAGTCCGAGTCTTTCCACATCCTTGATGGTGGAGATGTGAAGGCCAATACAACATGTAAAAATATCAGGGAGTTGCCACGATTTTGATATCCATGCCCCTGCCTGGGCATGATTCCACGCAAGTATCTTGTCTTCAATCTCATGGAGGGGTTCATCGCTTTGGAGCCATTTTTCGAATACCCCCTTATAGAGATGAAACCATCGTTCCATGAGCATGGGAATGGCAATGTCTTGCAGGAGAGACGCAGAAAATGCCTCGTCTGCTTCCACTCCAATGAAATCCGCTACCTTCTTGGAAAATACCGCCCTGAAGATGGTGTCGGACCAGTACCGTTCAATGTCAAATCCCTTTCGGCACGGGTCCTTGATGGTCTTAGTCATCGCATAACCTACTGCAATGTTTTTGATTTCCTTTAGACCCAACAGTGAGACGGCCTTTGAAATGGAGGTGACCTTGCCTGGAAGGCCATAAAGGGCTGAATTGGCGATTTTCAGGATTTGGGCTGCAAGGCTCGCATCCGATTCAAGGATGGGGACAATTTGTTCGATATCAATATCAGGCTCGTTGAGCTTTTTTAGGAGGGTTGCCACAACCTTGGGACACGGGGGCATCTCGATTCCAGAGAACAGTTCTTCAAAGTCTCCAGTGGCGAACTTGGCATAGTCGAGGAACTTTTTGAAAAAATTCATTTTCACAATCTCAACTTTACAAATATTTTTGTTCTCTTAATTTGACATGGATTATAACAAAAATTGCAAATGCCAAAAGATACATCACGATAATTTTTTATGGAAAATTAGCAAGATATTTCGATTTCGCTTCTGGTTCCTTGCAACCCGCGTGGATGCAAGGGTTCTGAGTTATCTGTATCTTTTGCTCACATGTTTTGTAGCTGTTTTATCTTTGGGACTGGCTGCAAAGTTTTGTTCAGTGAATCTGATTTTTCCTTCTCTCGGCCCCACGATCTTCATGCAGTTCTATGCCCCAAGCTCTCCGATGTCGTCACCAAGGAATACCATTCTGGGCCATATTATCGGATGCCTGGTAGGGCTTTTTTTCTATTGGGTCACCCTTGTCACAGGCCACATACCCGGCACCGTCGATTTGGTAAACATCGCCATCCTGGGGGCGGCCGTAGGTACATGCGGAACCATTATGGGGGTGAGTGGTGTGCTTCACCCACCTGCAGCATCCACGACCTTACTAATAGTATTCGGATACTTGGGTGATCCCATTAATATTTTGGCCTTCATTTTGGCTTCGATTCTTGTAACCGGCGAGGCATGGCTGGTTCACTGGATAGCAGGGGTTGAGTTTCCCAATTGGGCACCTGCAAAGGGAGACCCAGGTCCTCAGCTGCGCACAAAGCTTGGCCGTTTACATCTGGAGAAGAAGGAGACTCAACTGACTGTGGAGGAAATAGCCGCACGGCTCGCCACCCGCCAGAGACTCGACTAGAAAACTATTACCACGGGGTCTGAACAATCTTCCAACTACCAGTTTACATTTACCCTGTTATTGTGTCTTTTAATAAAAACTTTTCAGGTAGTTGGAATGCACAGGGAGTTGCCATCCATCAGGCCAGACGGATCCGACCGGAAATTTTCCAGGGTGTCTTGGCAAGGCAAGGGCGCAATCAAGATAGAACCTTCAGAAGGTGATGCAGGGCTCGCCGAGGCCTGGTCTTTTTACAGGCTTGGCAGGCATCTCTATTCCAAGGATATTCCTGTTCCCCAAATTTATCATTTCAACGAGGCAACGGGGGTCTTGCTGGTAGAAGACCTTGGAGATGTGATGCTCTACGATATGGTCGCCGGAAGGCACGGGAAAAATGGCGAACCAAGCATCATAGCCCTCTATGAGGCAACCCTCGACGTGCTTGTCCAGATGCAGCTAAGAGGTGGCCAGGGGTTGGAGCCTGAATGGTGCTGGCAGGGGCCAATTTATGATGCAGACCTTGCATATGAGAAGGAGGCTTCCTATTTTTTGAATGCCTTTGTGAAGGATTGGGCCAAATGTGAAATCCCCGAGGCTGTCGTGGCCGAGCTCAAATCCCTGGTGCAACGGGTTCGGGGTTTTACTTGCGACAGATTTTTCCTTCACAGGGATTTTCAGTCCCGCAACGTCATGGTAAGGCCAGACGGGTCGATAGGGATAGTCGACTTTCAGGCAGGAAGATTCGGGCCACTTGGTTATGATGTTGCTTCGCTCTTGAACGATCCCTATGCGGGCCTTGATAAGGGTGTTAGAATCGGTTTATTGAATTATTATGTCAACAGGCTCATGGAGACTGGTTTAACAGAGGCGGCAGATGAAGTGATGGAGCAATGGCCTGTGCTTTCAGCATTGAGGCTCATGCAGGCCCTTGGTGCCTATTCATTTTTGAGCCTTGAAAAAGGCAAGGAGTTTTTCAGATCCTTCATAAGACCCGCCCTAGACGATTTGACAATGATTTTGGATGAAAACTTCGACTTCCAGATGCCTGCCACAATTGAGTTGTGTCACACATTGAGGGCCAACCTTTGATTGAAGCGGTCTAGTTGTGGGCAGGGCCAGGTAAAGCAAATATAAAGGCTTGAATGTCGGTATTCGGTTTAGGTTGTTTGCCCAAGGGAGTAGGGAGCTCGGTTAGGTTAACGGTTATAAAAGCTATTTCATGAAACGCTGGTTTTTTGGTATTCTTCTTTTTCTTTTTTTGGTCGGTGGTCTGTTCGTTCCCCATTGGATAACCTCTTCAGTCAAGGCGCGAGATGCCATTGTTGATTTGCTGAAAAAGGAGCTTCACGCAACTACCTCCTATTCAGACCTCAACTGGTACTGGCTTCCCACACCTCATCTGGCCTTTAGCAACCTCAGCATCAAGAGTGAGGAATTTTCCCTGGATGCATCCTATGCAAGCGTCTATCCAGACTGGATCTCTGTCATTTCAGGCAAACCTGCCATCGGAGGCATCAGTTTGGAGGATGTCCACTTAATCATCCTGAAAATCACCAAGAAGGAAGAAAAAGAGACGACTCTGCCCAGGTGGATTCGCGTAAGAAACGGCTTTGTGGAGATTTCAAAGAAGGTGACACTGCCTCTGTTCCCCTTTAAGGACAGGCGCCCTTATGTAAAAAACCTTTACGGTTCCCTTGAAATAGAGGGAGATGTGGTGGCGGCAAAGCTTCAGGGAAACACGCGACAGGCAAAACGGGTTGCCCTGGAAGGCCATGTCAATCTCAAGGATCTTGGCTATGAGTTCAAGGGCACAGTGGAGCAGCTGGATCTTACGGCACTCAAGGTCAAGGATGTGACGACGAAGAAGCAGTTTCCTTCCTACGGATTTTTGAATTTTCACCTCGAGGCACAGGGCAAGGGCCTCGAGTGGTCCAGGGGAAAGGTTAAGGCATATTCCAACTGCTTTGTAACGAAAGGTGGGGCTTCAAAGGCAATATTTTCATGTGGCAGCCTGGACATGGCCTATGAGTACAAACATGGCACAGGGCATGTCGAGCTAAAGGAGCTCACCTTTCAACGGCCCAAGTTCTTCGTAAAGGGTGAGATAAAGCTTTACAAGAAGGATAACGGCTATCGTATTTGGGCCGAGTTGTCTGGCAAGGACTTTGATCTGGCCCAGATAAGACAGGCCCTCTTGGCACTATCGATAAAGGACAAGGACGTTACGGACTATTGCCGGGCAGTCAGGGCAGGTATGGTGACGCAGGCAACACTTCACATGGATGCACCTGCCGTCAAGTGGCACTCCCTGTCCGATATGGAAATCAGGGGCAGGGCCAAGGGTGTGAAGCTCTACGTCAAGGACGAGGACTTCTTCGTGGACTCTGCAACTGGCTCCTTTGAGATACTGGATGGAGTTCTTTATGCACGGGATGTCGTGGCGTCACTAAGGTCGAGCAAAGGGACGGCTGGCTCCCTTGTCCTTGGCCTTTCAAAGGGTCGGGAACAGTTCAAGCTGGATATCCAGGTGGTAAGCCCTGCACAGGATGTGAAATGGGCCCTTTTGAAGTTCAGTCATAACGACTTGGTGCATGAAGAGCTGTCGCGTCTCGCAAAGCTCAAGGGGGTGCTTTCTGGTAGGCTCAGGATAGGAGACCGCAAACATGACAAGCATGTGAAGATAGATGTGAAAAGTGTGAAGCTTGCCGGTTTCTACGAGACAGTGGGTATGCCCGTGGCCATTCATGGGGCAAGGGCGAGCTACTTTCAGGATGAGCTGTCCATAAATGACCTAAGTGGCTCTTTAGGGCCAAACTCAATAAAGGGTTTGTCTGGTGTGGTTTCCTGGAAGGGACATGATCTCAGAGTGAAAATTTCCAGGGCAAGGGGGCACATAAAGACAGAGTCTGTTCTCGAGTTGTGTAATCGCTTCAACTTTCATACAGATTTCATCAAAGAGATGCGCCTGGCCATGTCGGGTTACGTGAAGGTGAGAAGGGCGAACCTTGACTTTCGCGCCAGTGACCCAGCTTCTGTAAGGTTTCTCTTCACCCTGAATCCGGAAGCAGTGCACGTGCAGTCGAGGTTGGTTCCCATGCCAGTAATGCTGGGAGCTGGGCAGCTGACTGTTTCAACAGACCAGGTGGCGGCAAGACAGCTCAATCTACGCCTTGGCCGAAACAAGGCCAGGTTGTGGGCAGATCTACACCATCGTGGTTTTAGACACTGGAAGGGGTGGATAAAGGCAGACACCCTGGTGAACAGGGGGCTGTGGAAATGGTTTAGGGCCAAGGGGCTTCATCTCGACGAGTTTGAGCCCCGTCTTCCCTTTGAGGCAAGGGCCTTCAAGGTGACTGTGGATAATGGCCATATAACCGCCTTTCAGGGTGGGCTCAGGTGGATGTCCTCTGGGGTGCAGGTTGAACTCGCTGGCAAGAACGGCCCTGGATTTCTGGAGCTCAGCAAGATCGATATCACACGAGGTGAGAGGTCTTGCCGTATAGGTTTTGCCCGCTCGACTCAAAGAAGGAAGAAGCGTCTGTCATTTTCCTTCAGGGGCGAGTTGGAAGGGGAGGTTCTCGATAAGATTCTCAAGAAGAATACCCTGCTCTTTGGTGATGCCAAGGGGGATTTTGACTTTGGTTTCGAGTTGGCACAGGGGGCTCCGAACCTGGTGGTGCAGGGCGTTTTGGATGCTAAAAAGCTGAAGTGGATCTGGAGCAAGGATGTGGATCTATTCTTTGATACCCTGCACCTTGAGGCAGTGGATGGAAAGGGTCGCATTGATTCTTCATTCAAGGTCTTCGACGATGAAATGACCTTGCAGGGCCGCTTCGAGACCCATCCCCACAGGTTGCAGGGCAGGCTGAAGCTCGTTTGCCCAGTGCTGTCCCCAAGGGTCTTCTCCATGATTCAGGAGTCTGCCGAAAGCCAGGCAAAGAAGTCCAAAGCCGGGCGTGGACATTCGGGAAAGGCCTCTTCGAATTCAAATGAACTCGTTGAGGCAATGCTAAAGGCCCTGGATGTAAACCTTGCCTTCGACATAGGTGAGGCAAGATATGCCGTAACGGACTTTGCCAAATCAAAAACGGGAAAGCCCCATGTAATTGTGCTCAGAAATCTAAGGGGCCAGGCGCAGCTCGATGGAAACGTCCTTGAGGAAATGGACGTTTATTCAGACGACACCTGCGGACTCGACGTCTACCTCAGGAAGGAAAGGGTAGATGGCTCCTTCATGACAGAGTTTTCAGCAATCACACCCCCTAAGAAGACGGCCCGTTTCGAGGAAGTGCTGGACTGTCTGGGGATAAAACAGGACCTTATAACAGGCAGGCTCAGCCTGGATCTGTATCTTAGGGGAGCAAACAGGGTCTTATTGGGCAATGGCAGACTCAAGATCGAGGCAAGGGATGGCTACATCCACAAGTTCGGGCTTTTGTCAAAGATATTCAGTGTGGTGAACGTGGTTGACATCTTCTCTCTCAACAAGGGGCTGCTGGAAGGTTCATCCCCCTACAAGAAGATGCTGGTGGATGCCAAGATCAAGTCTGGCAGGGTGCACCTCGAAAAGGCATACATCAAGGGGTCTGGTATAAATTTTTACGGTACAGGCGATGTATTTCTGGATAAAAAGACCCTGGATCTGATAATATTTATACAGCCTTTGAAAACCGTTGATACCATAATTACCAGTTTGCCCATAATTGGGGGTATCATCGGGGGAAAGAATAAATCCCTTTTTGCCATACCGGTAAAGTTGAGTGGCAACTGGAGGGACCCAAAGGTGGATACCTTGCAGACAAAGGCCGTCACGGACCTGTTTAAGAAGTTGATTTTTAATGTGCTCACGGCACCCTTCAATATGGTGCACTAGTGATGGCCCAGGTTGTGGGCGCAATTGTAAGTCCCTTTCATCGGTATCTTGCATGTCTTGTTTCCAACGATGGAGCTGAGGTGGGCGTGTGATTAGCTCGTTTTTAATCAATTTGGCAGCATTTATCGTCATTATTGCCGGAATAAAGGCATGCACCTCTGTCATCGTGCCATTTTTGCTGGCAGCCTTCTTTGCCGTCCTGGCATCCCCCATACTCTTCTGGCTCAGGAAAAAGGGTTTGCCCGACTGGCTCTCCATAGTTTTTCTCATACTGATATTCATTCTCATGGAAACCGGTCTCGGGGCCCTTTTGGGGACCTCTGTTGCCGAATTCACAAGGGAACTTCCTGTGTATCAGCAGAGGCTTGGGGCCATTTACGGGCAGGTGACAGAGTTTGCAAAGAAGCTTGGGTTTACCGACGTAGAGCTTGCAGTCTTGAAGGAGCTCGATGTATCCAAGGTCATGTCCTTTGCGGCCTCGACCTTGAAGAGCATGGGAGTGCTCATTACCAACACCTTTGTCATAATTTTGACTCTTATATTCATGCTCCTAGAGGCAGGAGGCATGATCTACAAGATAGAGGCATTGAACAGCCTGGGCTTTCGCGAGACCAGGGAGCTGAAGCTCATAATGAATGGCATAAACAACTTTTTTGCCATCAAAACCTTCACGAGCTTCCTCACAGGACTCCTAATTTGGCTGGGGCTCATGATACAGGGCGTTGATTTTCCTGCCCTGTGGGGCGTGTGTGCATTTGCCCTGAACTTCATTCCCACAATTGGCTCAATAATCGCTGCTGTGCCTGCTGTGTTGCTAGCCCTAGTCAAACTGGGTTTTGGGCACTGCCTCATTACCTTGACCATCTACATAGTGGTGAACATAGCCATTGGAAATATCCTTGAGCCTAGGCTAATGGGCGAGGGCGTGGGGCTCTCTCCCCTGGTAATATTCTTGTCGATGGCATTTTGGGGGTGGGTCTTGGGCCCAGTGGGCATGTTTCTTTCAGTGCCCATCACAATGTCTCTAAAGATAGCCATGGGCGTCAACAAGCGTACCAAATGGCTCGCAGTATTGCTTGGAACCAATTCAGAGGCAGAGGCACTGCTCAAAAGGTCAAACAAGGTGGACGAAGGCAGCGGGAGTGGATAGTCTCAGGTGCCAAATCTGCACCAGATAGGAGCAGACAATTCTTAGCAAGGGGAAAGTTCTAAATGTCGCCACTCATCAAAGGATTGACAGGGCCAGAGATAGAAAGGCTCAGCATGGAAATTATCGAAGAGGAGCTTGGGCCAACATCCTTCACCGAGGATGAGCTGCAAGTTGTCAAAAGGATTATTCACGCCACTGCCGATTTCGATTTTGCCAAAAACCTGAGATTTCATCCAGAGGCCATCGAGGCAGGCATGGAAGCCGTAAGGCAAGGGCGCCCCATAGTTGCCGATACCCAGATGGCAGTCTCTGGCATAAGTTCACGCCTGCTTCCTCGGCAGGGCACAATAGTGACATCCCCCATGGGAACGCCCGAATGCAGAAGTCTTGCCACTGAACTTGGCGGGACAATGGCCGAGGCCGCCATGGAGCTTGCAGCCAGGATGGAGGCAGGCGTAGTTGTCATTGGAAATGCGCCCACAGCCCTCCTGAAACTGCTGGATCTCATGGAAGAGGGCAATTTCCTGCCGCAGCTGGTCATTGGGGTGCCTGTTGGATTTGTCAATGCAGCCGAGTCGAAGGAAGAGCTGCTGAAACGCTCGAGGGTCCCCTTTATAACCTGTGTTGGAAGAAAAGGTGGAACTCCAGTTGCAGTGGCAGCCATCAATGCAATCATAAGGTTGGCCATCAAGCCACCTGTCAGTGGGTCAACAGGGTCTTGAACAAATTTTTTGGTATGGTAAAGCTGTCAGATTGATATTTTTTAAAAATCCGTGGATCTTTTGAAACACCTATTGGCCTTGGGCAATGGTGAAGTTTTTATCAAGTGTGCATGAAATATGCATAAAAAAAGAAGAGCGTCCTAAGGTCGTAATCTGTTTCAAGGGGTTTAATACAAGTCGGGAGGAGTACTGAGACAATGTGGAATCAAATCGAGGGGGCTCCCAGGGAGGAGCTTGAAAGGCTGCAATTGAAACGGCTGCAGGATACGGTTCAAAGGGTCTATCACTTGGTGCCATTCTATAAGAAGAAGTTCGATGAATTGGGCATCAAGCCAGAGGATGTCAGGTCCTTGGATGACCTTCAACGCTTGCCCTTTACCACCAAGCAGGACCTGCGTGACCATTATCCCTTTGGACTCTTCACTGTTCCAATGGATCAGGTAGTGAGAATCCACTCCTCTTCAGGTACGACCGGCAAGCCGACCGTTGTGGGTTACACACGTCATGACATGGAGGTGTGGATAGAGGTCATGGCAAGGTCAATGAAAATGGTGGACGTGGGCCCCAAGGACGTGGTTCACAATGCCTACGGATATGGGCTTTTCACCGGAGGCCTCGGATTTCATTATGGTGCAGAGAAGGTTGGTGCAGCAGTTGTACCTTCAAGTGGCGGATTCACCAAGAGACAGCTCCTCTTGATGAAGGATTTTGGAGCAACCATCCTCTGTTCCACTCCGTCCTTCGCCCTTCACATGGCCGAGGTGGCAAAGGAAGAAGGTTATGATCTTTCAAAGGACTTCAAGATAAGGGCAGGCTTCTTCGGTGCCGAGCCTGCTAGCGAAGGGCTCAGACAGGCCCTTAGGGATGTTTGGGGCCTCATCTACATCGAGGCCTATGGTCTTTCTGAAATCATAGGGCCTGGCGTTGCTGCAGGCTGCCCCTATGGACATCTGCACATATTCGAAGACCACTTCATTCCAGAAGTCATCGATACCAACACCGGCGAGGTTCTGCCCGACGGAACAGAAGGGGAGCTCGTATTTACCACAGTCACAAAGCAGGCACTGCCCATAATCCGTTACCGTACCAAAGACATAACAGTCTTGCACAGGGAGCCGTGCAAATGTGGACGCACCCTAACCGTTATGGAGTCTGTCAAGGGCAGGGCCGACGACATGCTCATTGTCAACGGCGTAAACGTATTTCCATCCCAGGTGGAACACGTTCTTACAAAGGTCGAGGGCGTTACTCCAAACTATGTGATTGTTCTCGACAAGAAGGGTGTTCTCGATAAACTGGAAGTATGGGTCGAGGTTGATGACAGGGTCTTCAAGGATGGAATCGGGGCCCTTGAGCAGCTCAAGGCAAAACTCCAGCAAGAGATGCTCAACGACCTGTACATCAATGTCAGAATCAAGTTGGTAGAGCCCAAGACCCTTGAAAGGAGTATGGGAAAGGCCAAGAGGATTATCGACAAGAGAGAGGCAGAGGGGTTGAAGAAAAATGATTAACAAATATGGCGTCAAACAACTCTCCATTTTTTTGGAAAATCGTAAGGGAAGGCTGCTCGAGGTAACCGAGGCCCTTAAGAATGCCTCCATTAACATCAGGGCCTTGGCCCTTGCCGAGTCGGCAGAGTTTGGCATACTTCGACTCGTGGTGAACAATCCGGAAAAGGCCAAGAGCGTTCTGTCATCAGCGGGCTTCACCCTCAGGGAGCAGGACGTTTTCGCAGTGGAAGTGCCTGACGAACCAGGTAGCTTCTACAGCGTCGTTAAGGTCCTTTCAGATGCAGACATAAACATCGATTATACCTATGCCTTCGTTGGGGATTCCAGCAAGGCCGTCTTGGTGTTCAAGGTGCCCTCCCATAAGCTTGAGGAGGCGCTCAAGGCCCTGGACGAGGCAGGTATAAGGCTTGTTGAGCCAATGTTTTTTTACGACTAACGAATCGTGGCTTGTAAATCGCCGGGCCGCCGATAGGTAGTCCGGCTTTTTGATTTTGGCCTTTAAACAAAGAAGGGTGTGGTAGGGCAGAGATGAAGACTAAATTCATATTTGTGACAGGAGGAGTCTTATCTTCTTTGGGTAAGGGACTGGCAGCTGCCTCCATCG
This sequence comes from Thermodesulfobacteriota bacterium, assembly GCA_013154175.1. Classification (GTDB taxonomy): domain Bacteria; phylum Desulfobacterota; class Dissulfuribacteria; order Dissulfuribacterales; family QOAL01; genus JAADCZ01. Next base: position 28,106 of record JAADCZ010000017.1, on the reverse strand, counting down.
GGGCGCTGCTCGAGGCTAGGGGGTTGACCGTTACCCTTCAAAAGCTTGACCCTTATATCAATGTTGATCCAGGGACGATGAACCCGTTTCAGCATGGCGAGGTGTATGTTACCGACGATGGTGCTGAGACAGACCTAGACCTGGGGCATTATGAGCGTTACACCAGTGTAAAGTGTGGCCAGCGCCACAACTACACCTCTGGGCGCATCTATTACAGCGTAATCACCAAGGAGCGCGCAGGGGACTATCTTGGAGGCACAGTCCAGGTAATTCCCCACGTCACCGACGAGATAAAGCAGGCCATACTCCAGCTGAATGGCGAGGCAGACATTGCCATTGTGGAAATCGGAGGGACAATCGGAGACATCGAGGGCCTTCCCTTTATCGAGGCCATAAGACAGCTTCGTGGGGACCTTGGACGTGACAACACCCTCTATATCCACGTCACCTATGTGCCTTTTATCAAGGCTGCAGGGGAGCTAAAGACAAAACCCACCCAGCACAGCGTAAAAGAGTTGCGTTCGATAGGTATTCAGCCCGACATAATACTTTGCCGCACAGAGATGGATCTCGCACCGGAAATAAAGGCAAAGATAGCCCTCTTTTGCGATGTCAAGGAAGACAGGGTAATCACGGCCAAGGATGTCAAGTGCATTTATGAGGTGCCCCTTTGTTTTCACAGGGAGGGGCTCGATGAGAGAATCGTCGAATGTCTCAACATCTGGACGAGGCAACCCGTGCTCACTGCCTGGGAAAATCTCATGGCAAAGATTGAGCAGCCCCAGTACTCGGTCAAGATCGCCATGGTTGGCAAGTATGTCAATCTGCGGGAGTCTTACAAGAGCCTCAACGAGGCCCTGTTTCATGGAGGCATAGCCAATAACACCAAGGTGGAGATAGATTTTGTCAATTCCGACGAGGTAAAGGGCAAGGAGCTCGAAGACAGGCTCGCATCTGTGGATGGCGTGCTCGTTCCTGGCGGGTTTGGAAGCAGGGGAATCCCAGGAAAGCTGGAGGCCATTCAATATGCCAGGGAAAACAAGATACCGTTCTTCGGGATCTGCCTTGGAATGCAATTGGCAGTCATAGAGTTTGCAAGAAATGTGGCTGGAATATCTATGGCGGACAGTACCGAGTTTGCTCCCAACACTCCAGACCCGGTAATTTACCTCATGAAGGAGTGGTACGACTACCGGACCGACACCATCCAGAAGAGGGACGAAAACAGCCAGATGGGCGGAACGATGCGCCTTGGCGCCTACCCTTGCAGGCTCGTGCACGACACCACTGCCTATGATGCCTACCAGAAGGAAGAAATATTTGAAAGGCACAGGCACCGTTATGAATTCAATAATTTTTACAGGGAAAGCCTCGAGAAGGCAGGTCTTAAAATTTCAGGTCTGAGCCCAAATGGGGAACTTGTCGAGATTGTGGAGATACAGGATCACCCCTGGTTCTTGGGGTGCCAGTTCCACCCTGAATTCAAATCGCGGCCCCTGAACCCTCATCCGCTTTTCGTATCCTTTATAGGGGCTGCCTTGAAGAAGAAATATGACCAAAAATCCTAAAGACAACCCGAAAGTCATTACCCTTGGAGATGCGACGGTTGGCCCTGGAGCTCCGCCCCTTCTCATAGCCGGGCCATGTGTGCTGGAAAACGTGGAGCTTGCCCTGGAGATAGGCTCCTTCATGAAGGCTGCTGCCCAGAAGCATGGATTCACCTATATGTTCAAGGGGTCCTTCGACAAGGCCAACCGTACCTCTATTTCATCCTTTCGTGGGCCAGGCCTCGATAAGGGGCTCGAGATTTTGTCCAAGGTAAGGGAACGCCTGGGATGTCTTGTCACAACAGATATCCATCTGCCAGAGCAGGCCGAGCCGGTCTCCCAGGTGGTCGACTGTCTTCAGATCCCTGCATTCTTGTCCAGGCAGACAGACATCCTCGTGGCAGCCGCCAAGACTGGCAAGGTGGTTAATATCAAGAAGGGCCAGTTCCTTGCTCCGTGGGATATGGCGCATGCCTTGGGGAAGGTGAAGGAGTCGGGCAATGACAATATCCTTCTGACAGAAAGGGGTGCATGTTTCGGGTACAACAATCTGGTTGTGGACATGCGTTCCCTGCCCATAATGAGGTCCCTGGGCTTCCCTGTCATATTTGATGCAACCCACAGTGTTCAGTTGCCAGGGGGTGGCCAGGGCTGTTCGGGCGGTCAGCGGGAATTTGTGCCCTATCTTGCCAGGGCCGCTGTGGCATGCGGTTGCGACGGCGTCTTCATGGAGGTCTATCCAGAGCCTGAAAGGGCCAGATGCGATGGTGCCAACAGCTTGTCTCTTAAGGATGCAGATGACCTCCTTGGTGAATTACACAGGCTCTTTGAGGTAGTTGCAGATGTCATTTGATTCGGTGCAACTAAGCGATGAGGTAAAGCACAAGGCGTCCAATGTCAAACTTCTCGTGTTGGACGTGGATGGGGTGTTAACGGATGGCAGGATAGTCTATACTGACCAAGGCCAGCAGGTTCAGTCCTTTCATGTCAAAGATGGCCTAGGAATCAAGTTACTTGCCCTTCACGGCATAAAGAGTGCAGTAATTAGCGCCAGAAAGTCAAAGGCCCTTGAAAAGAGGTGTGCAGAGTTAGGAATCAGCCATGTGTTTCAGGCAGTTGCAGGCAAGGTGGAATGTCTCAATGAGCTCCTCATCGAGTTTGGGCTCGACGCAAAGCAGGTTTGTGCAATTGGAGATGACTGGGTCGACCTGCCCCTTTTGAAAAGATGTGGTTTAGCGGTTACAGTAGCAGATTCTGCAACTGGCATGAAGGAACACGTGGATTATGTTACCAAGGCTCCTGGTGGCCAGGGAGCCGTTAGAGAGGTGTGCGAACTGATTCTTATGTCAAAGGGACTCTTGGAAAAGAGTTTTCAGCTCTATTTGAATTCCGCCTACTAACTCGGGAATCAAGTTGAACAAAAGAATCTATTTCTGGATTGCAGTTGTTCTTTTTACCCTGGCAGTCGGGGTAATCTTCTTCAAGTCAGAGGATCAGGAACAATCGTTTTTTTCCCCTGAACTCAAGAAATTGAAGGCTGCGCTGGTCCTCTACGGGGTCAGATACAGGCGGGATGCCCGGGACAAGGCAGCCCAGTGGCTGGTTGAGGCGAGTCTTGCCCGTTTTTATGAGAAGGAAAAGGAGGTTGACTTCGACAAGGTCAACATAACCTTTCAGCCCCAGTCCAACCATCCGGTGATGGTGTCTGCAAAACGGGGGCAGTATCGGATTTCCACTGGGGTCGTGGTCGTCTCTGGGAACGTGAAGGTCACAGGCGTCCGAGACTATGTCCTGACCACAGACCTTTTGTTTTACTACCCTGGCAAAAAGACAATCGAGGCGCCGGGGCAGGTAAGGCTCAAGGGAGACAATGGAAACGAGCTCGTTGGAAAAAATATGGTGTATCTTTTGAGCGAACACAAACTTTTGCTTTATTTCCCTAGGGCAATTATAAAAGAAGAAGGAGATATAGGCACCTAGCTGGTGATTTTATGCACAATAGAGGTGATGTCAGGCAATGAAAATATTTAGAGAAACGGTCAGGGTGCTCCTGATATTGATGGTCCTTTTTTGCTTTACTGGAGCCACCAGTGGCATCTGCAAGGAGGTCAAAAAGGCCAAGAAGAAGCCTTCGCAGGCCATACGAATCAGCAGTGACAAGATGGAGGCCTATGACCAGAAGGGTACCGTGGTCTTCACAGGCAACGTCGTTGCCAAAAAGGGAAATCTTACCATTTATGCCGACCGTCTGGAGGTCTTTTACGATCAGCAGAAAACCGCCGATAACAAGAAAAAGAGGCGGCTGAAGAAGATAGTCTTCATGGGTCACCTGAAAATCGTCCAGGGGCGCAGAAAGGCAACGGCAAAGGAGGCCATCTATTACAAACCACAAGAGAAGATAGTTCTTTTGAAGAATGCACAGGTTTGGGACGGCCCCAATACCATCAAGGGGGACAAGATAGTCCTCTATGTGAATGAGAGCAGAAGCGTTGTTGAAAGCTCTGGCAAGGATAGGGTTGAAGCCGTTGTATTTTCAGAAGGTGACTAATGTCTGGCCAGAGCTGTCTTGAGGCAAAGGAGCTCAAAAAGATCTACAAGGGCCGAGCTGTTGTGGATGGCGTGAGCCTGGTTCTCAAAAGCTCCACAATAACCGGCCTACTTGGGCCCAATGGGGCAGGCAAGACAACGACATTCTACATGATTGCCGGGCTCATAAGGCCCGATGGCGGGCAGGTTTTTCTGGACGACACGGAAATTACTCATATGCCCATGCACAAGAGAGCAAATATGGGTATCACCTATCTGCCCCAGGAGCCCTCTGTTTTCAGAAAACTGACCGTCTTTGAAAATATAGAGGTAGTGTTTGAGAACAGGGGATTGCCCAAGAAGGAGAGAAAAGAAAGGGTAGAGGAGCTACTTGAGGATATGGGTCTTACATCCCTGGCGAAACAGAAGGCAGAGTCCCTATCTGGCGGGGAAAGGCGCAGAGTGGAGGTTGCCAGGGCCCTTGCCACGGATCCAAAGTTCGTTCTTCTCGATGAGCCCTTTGCCGGTGTCGATCCTTTGGCAGTGGCAGATATTCAAGGTATTATCAAGGAGTTAAGAGGCAGGGGGATTGGAATCTTCCTGTCGGATCACAACGTCCGGGAAACCTTGACTGTGTGTGACAGCGCTTATATTGTAAGTTCTGGAAAAGTTATCGAGTATGGCAGTCCAGAGAAGATTGCCACGAGTGAAATAGCTAGAAAGATATATTTAGGAGAGGAATTTTCGCTTTAAACTATGGCCCTTGAACTGAAACAGAACCTCAAGCTTACACAGCAGCTCGTTATGACCCCTCAGCTGCAGCAGGCTATCAAGCTGCTTCAGCTATCGCGTCTCGAGCTCATAGAAACCATTAACCAAGAGCTTGAGGCTAACCCGCTCCTGGAAGAGGCAACCACTGCAGACTTGGAAAAAAACACCCGGGGTGACGAACAGGGCCAGGAGGATTGGGCTGATTCTGAAGCGGTGCCAGGGCTTGCTGCAACTGAGGCAGAGAAGACACCTTGGGAAAAGGACGCCATCAAGGATACCAACTGGCAAGAGGTATGGGACGACGAATACAGGCGTTCTCTGCCCTCATATTCCTTTGAGGAAAAGGAAGTACCCAACTACGAAAATATCGTTGCCTCCAAGTCCGATCTGAAGGATCATCTGACCTGGCAGCTTCAGTTGTCAGATATGTCCGAAGAGGATCGCAAGATTGCGAGCCTCATCATAGGCAACCTCGACAAGGATGGATACCTGAAGGCCACTGTGGAGGAAATAGCCGAAGACAGTGGCACCGATGTGGAGCATGTGGAACGCGTGCTCAAGAAGGTCCAGGAATTTGACCCAGTGGGCGTTGCAGCCAGGGACCTTAGGGAATGCCTTCTCATACAAATAGACCATCTTGGCATAGAGGACCCTCTGGTCAAGGAATTGGTGTCCAAACACCTGCATCAGGTGGAGCTACACAACTATCAGCAGATTGCCAAGGCAACTGGCAGAAAGCCAGAGGACGTGGTCAAGGCAATTGAGGTCATAAAGTCCCTGGAGCCAAAGCCAGGGCGTGCCTATTCCTCTGAAGAAGTCCAGTACATAGTGCCAGACATCTACGTCTACAAGGTGGGCGACGAATATGTCGTGGCCCTCAACGAGGAAGATCTGCCAAATCTTCGCATCAATCCCGTCTATAAGGATGCAGCCAAGAATGGTGATGTGCCACAAGATGCCAAGGAATTCATCCAGGAGAAGATGAAATCGGCCTTGTGGCTAATAAAGAGCATCCATCAAAGGAAGAAGACCATATACAAGGTCACCCAGAGTATAGTGAAGTTCCAGCGGGAGTTTTTGGACAAGGGCATCGCCTATTTGAAACCAATGGTCTTGAAGGACGTGGCTGAAGATGTGGGCATGCACGAATCCACGATCAGCCGGGTGACAAGCAACAAGTATGTCCATACTCCTCAGGGGATATTCGAGCTCAAGTTTTTCTTCAGCACAGGTCTTACCAGGAAGGATGGATCCAAGGATGTGGCTGCCCAGAGTGTCAAGGAACGCATCAGGCGGCTTATTGAAAATGAGGATCCCACAAAACCCTTTAGCGATAAACAGATCGTTGAGATCCTTGCCAAAGACAACATCAAGATTGCCAGAAGAACAGTGGCAAAGTACAGGGATCTTATGGGAATTTTGCCCTCAAGTCGTAGGAAGCGGCCCAAGATCTGACGAGTCGCATAAAAAAATGGAGGAAAAATCCTTATGCAGATTAATGTAACCTTTCGTCATATGGAGCATTCCAATGAACTGAAAGACTATATACAAGATAGATTCTCACGGCTGAAGAAATACAGCGATTCACCAATGAATGTGAATGTGGTGCTCACCGCTGAAAAGTTTCGCAAGACAGCCGAAGTTGTCATTACCGGTGATGGAATCAGGGCTGCTGCCAAGCAGGAACATGACGATTTGAGGGCAGCCGTAGATCTCGTCCTCGATAAGATTGAAAGGCAACTAAAGAAGTTCAGGGAAAAGGTCAAGAGCCGGAGAACCAGTGCACAGAATGTGGCTCCTGCTCCGCCACTCACTGCCCAGGAGGCAGAAGAAGGGGATCAGGATCAGGTCATCACCATCCAGAAGATCAACCCAAAGCCTATGTCCATAGAAGAGGCAGCCGATCAGCTGCAAATAACTGGAAAGGGCTTTTTGGCCTTTATCAATGCTGAAACAAATCGCGTAAATGTTATCTACTGGAGAAAGGATGGCGGACTCGGGCTTCTGGAGCCGTAAGTAGTGCGAATAGTAAAATATATCAGGCATGAGTGCATAATTTTTCCCCTGGAGGGGGCCTCCAAGACCGAGGTTATCAGGGCCTTGGCAAGGAAGGTCTCCACATGTGTGGCCGACCTGCCCGAAGAGGAGATCTTCAGGGTAATCGAGGAAAGGGAAGCCTTGGGTACGACGGCCATTGGTGGGGGCATAGCCATTCCCCATGCGAAAATTGTGGGGCTCGATGAATTGCTGGTGGTAGCGGGCATAAGCCCGGAAGGTGTTCCCTTCAACTCCCTGGATGGAAAGCCCGTATATGTGATATTTCTCCTCTTGGCGCCTGAAGAGGCCACTACGAGCTATCTGGGGCTCCTTGCCAAGATAGCTAGACTTCTAAAAGACAGAGAGCTGATAAAGAGATTATCTGGTGCAAGGGATCCCATGGAGATTTTCCAGATGATACAAGCAGCTGAAAATAGGTCTTACGGTGTTCTAGCTTGACACAGCACCAGTCGAGAAACATACAAACAGTTATAATCACGGGAATGTCTGGCTCGGGAAAGAGCACTGCTCTACGGGCCTTCGAGGATATGGGCTACTACTGTGTGGATAACCTGCCCATTGCCCTTCTTCCAGAGTTTTTGTCCCTTACCGAGAAGAGCACTGAAATTCCAACTCGGGTGGCCCTTGTAATGGACGTTAGGGAGAAGGGGTTTCTCGATAAGTATGAATCCATCTTTTCCCAAGTGAAATCCAAGGGGTTTCATCTCGAGGTTTTGTTCCTGGACGCTGCAGACAATGTGCTGGTTCAGCGTTTCAGTCAGACCCGCAGGAAACATCCCCTCCAGTCAAAGGGGGACATCTTTCAGGCCATTGCAGAAGAACGGCGCAGGCTTCGTGGCCTGAGGGAGTATGCAGACAACTATATTGATACATCCAACAGGAATGTTCACCAGCTGAGGCAAATCGTCCTGGACATGTACTCCTACAGAGAGGATCTGACCAAACCCCTCATACATGTCATTTCCTTCGGGTTCAAATATGGAGTTCCGGCTGATGCCAGCCTGGTGTTAGACGTTCGTTTTCTTCCAAATCCTTATTTCGTTCCAGAGCTCAGGGGTCTTAGCGGCCTCGATGATAAGGTGTATCGATATGTGCACGACAAGGAGCAGACCAAGGAATTTTTGAAACACCTCGAGTCCCTTTTCGGCTTTCTCATCCCCCAGTACCACGCTGAGGGCAAGGTCTATCTCGTGGTGGGTGTGGGGTGTACAGGAGGACGACATCGGAGTGTTGCAATTGCCCGCTGGTTGGGAGACATGTTTACACAGAGGGGTGAAGAGGTTATTGTCACCCATCGAGATTTGGACAGAGAGGGATGATACATGATTGGAGTTGTGGTGGCCGCCCATGGAAACCTAGCCCAGGAACTGGTTCAGACCACAGGTTTTATTGTTGGAGACCAGGAAAATGTGGTTGCCTTGACCGTGGACCCTTCCAGAAGTGTTGAGGAAATGAAGCAGGCCATAAAGAAGGCCATAAAACAGGTGGATACAGGTGACGGCATCCTCATACTCACAGACATGTTTGGCGGAACACCTGCCAACATGAGCCTCAGCTTTTTGGAGGAAGGCAAGGTGGAGGTCATAACGGGTGTCAATCTGCCCATGCTCATAAGGCTGTCCCAGTGCAGGGAGTCCATGACATTGGCAGAGGCTGCACAGTCAATTGTGGAATATGCCCGAAAAAGCATCAATCAGGCTACCCAGATTCTCAACCGTTAGGTAGATTTTTTTCTTCTTCCATTTGAAACACCTTCTTATGCACGGTTTTATTCTCAGAAGGGTAGAACCTGCCGATATAGAAGCCATCCATCGTATCGAAGAAGAGTGTCAGTTTAGACCCTGGCCGACAGCGGGGTTTGAATTCCACCTGGCCCAGGAAAGATCAACCAGGTTCTGGTGTCTGTGTCCCAAGGACAATAGGGAGCGCATAGTTGGCTACATCTGTTTTCGTATTCTTTTTGAAGAGTGTTATTTGTTGAATATTGCAGTGGACAAAGACTATTGGGGGCGAGGGCTTGGCTCCTTCATGCTGAAATGTCTCCTGACCTATGCAAGGCGACGCGGGGCCAAAAAGGTCGTGCTGGATGTTTACAAGGATAACTTTCTTGCAATCTCCTTTTACCAGAGCCACGGATTTTCTTTTGTATGCAATCCCCGCAGGGTCAAGGGAGAATTTTGTGTCATGGAGATGAAATCCCTTTCTCAGTGATTAACTTCTAATAATACCTCAATCCAAATTTAAGGAGGATGGACATGTCTATTAAAGTGGGAATCAACGGCTTTGGCAGGATAGGAAGAAATGTGTTCAGGGCAGCCATGATGTATCCGGAGTTTAAAGACATCGAGATAGTGGCTGTAAATGACCTTACGGACAATGCAGTGATAGCGCATCTTTTGAAGTACGATTCTGTTATGGGGCGGCTCGATGCGGATGTGACAGCTGATGATGAAGGCATCACAGTGGATGGTAAACGGGTTCGGGTCACTGACATCAAGGAACCAAGCCAGATACCCTGGGAAGAAGCAGGAGTGGAATATGTGATAGAGGCTACGGGAAGGTTCCGGGATGCAAATCTGGCTTCTGGTCATCTGGAAGCTGGGGCTGAAAAGGTAATTATCAGTGCGCCTGCCAAGGATGAAGACATAACCATAGTCATGGGTGTCAATGAAGATGATTACGACCCGATAAACCACAAGATTATCTCGAATGCCTCATGCACCACAAACTGTCTGGCTCCGGTGGCAAAGGTGATTATGGACAGGTTCGGCATTGTTAGCGGGCTTGTAACGACAGTCCATGCCTATACCAACGATCAGCGTCTGCTGGATCTTCCCCATTCGGATCTGAGGCGTGCCAGGGCAGCTGCACTGAATATGATTCCCACCAAGACAGGCGCTGCTGCAGCGGTGAGCAAGGTGATTCCTGAACTCAAGGGTAAATTCGACGGCCTTGCTGTGCGGGTTCCTACACCCGACGTATCCCTGGTGGATTTGGTTGTCAGGGTTGAAAAGCCTGCAACGGTCCCAGAGGTGAATGAATCTTTGAAGGCGGCAACAAGCAAGTTCCTCGGATACACTGAAGAGCCTCTGGTATCTACGGATTTCATAAAGGACCCACGTTCTTCCATCGTTGATGGACTTTCCACCAGGGTGATTGACGAAACCTTGGTGAAAGTCATGGCATGGTATGATAATGAATGGGGCTACTCAAACAGATTGTTGGATTTGATTCTGCACATGGAGGAGAATAAGGCCGTTTAAGTCATGACGGATATAATAGCCCAATCAAAGGCCCTGAAGACGAACCTGAAGGAAACCCAGGTTGACAGGGTAGAGATAGAACAGAAATATGAGGTCATCAGAAAGGCGGTGGAAGGCTACAAGGGCATGTTGCGCCAGGCCGACTACCTACTTTTCGAGCTTCATCACCCCTATAAGAACTGGGCCGCTCTGGTTTACGATCTGCGTTCCTTTTCCCTGAAGAACTTCAGTACATATGTGCGTTCCGAATATGGGGTACAGGCATGCAAGGTCCTGCTCGAGACATTCTTGAAACTCATCGAGGATGCTCCAAGGGAGAAGGAAAAGAAGCGGGCAGCCGATGGGCTTCTGGCCTATATGGAAAAGATTGTAAGGGCAGGGGAACAGGAGACCCTCGAAGCCCTGGTACCAGCCTTTACCCATGTGTTCAAGGAGTTGTCCGAGGTCGATGATACCATTGCCTATGCAATTGCCACCAGCTTTCATCCACTTGCACGGCTCGTAAAGAATCTTTCTAGGCGCCTGGCAAATCTGGATGACAACCATGAACTGTGGAAGTGGTGTAAGAGGCTCCTCTTAAAGACCAGACGCATCACATACGAGTATTGGTTGAGCCAGGATGGGCCCCAGAAATGGCTGAAGGCCAGTCTCAAACAGTATGGACTCTGGATAGAGCCGGAGGATTATGAACGGATAATGCAGATGCTCGAGCCTGTCAGCCACAAGACCTTCAAGGTCCTGCTGGAAGAGACGAGGCAGATAGAGGCAATGGAAAATTACAGAGAGGCTGCGCTTGCCCTGGCGGAGCTGCCTGGCCACGTGGACGTGGTAAAAAGGTATAAGGATATTGCCCGGGCCCTGGGGCAGGTTTCCTGCAGGCTTTCCTTTGACAAGGACAAGGGGAAATATGTTGACGGTATTTCCATTTATCTCCTCTTCCTCTTTCACATGGTGGAGATGGAGGGTCTTAATATCATACACGAAGAGGTCCTTCGTCAGCTCAACAAGAACCTTGTATGTCTGGTAAAGACAGCAGACTTCGATGAACTGAGACAGATCATCCCCAAGAGCTTTGCCCTCTTGAAGCAGCAGATTGGCCAGTTTCCGAGGACTGCCCTTCAGTGCATCAACGCCCTTGGAACAGAGATTCTCCAGAGGGAGAATACGCGGTTAATAGAGCTATTCCTCCAGGAGGTTGTCGCCTTTGGTTTCCAGACCCCTGGTGTCCAGGGTGTGGATACAGAGTGGCACGTGATTTCGAACCCGGCTCATCTGCAAAACATCAGGGCGTGGCTGGATCTCGTGTGTCAAAAGCCCAAGGTCTGCTCCACCTTGCTCTCTGCCCTCACCATCAATCTGCAGCTTGGGGGAACATGCATAAAGGATACGGATCTTTTTCAGCGTGACATCACAAAGCTCCTAAACAGTGACATCGAGCCCATCTACAATCTGGTAAAGGAGTTTTGCAGATCCATCCCTGTATATTTCAACGAGATTGGCGCCGAGGGCCTCCTGCGGGACGTTTCAACCGAGCTCGATGAGATTTCAAAGCGCCGAGACATCCTAATTCACTTCCTGAGAAAACAGAGTCATGTTGAAAGCAACAACCTTATAGTAGACTTCATAGAGGCAATATTTTCCTTCTGGTACAGCAGGCAGAAAGAGGGCCTCGAGCCCTTTCTACCGCCGGAAATTCTAAAGCAGATAAGCCCCTATGGGCCATATGTGGACCATGTTCACAAGATAATTCGCCACCTTGCATCACGCCTTGGCCTCGAGCCCTTTGCCAAGAAGGTGCATCTGTTTCTAAGTTCCTCAGAGGAGGAGATTCGCCAGCTGATAGACGAGGTGGAGGACGTCCCCCCTCATGAGAAGCGACGGGTGGAACTTCTCATAAAGATGTACCGCCTAGAGTACATGAAGTACAACCTTGGGGTCCAGGAGATACGGTTCAATCTGGAAGAGGCCAAGAAGCTCGGCTTCGAAGGGATGGACAAGGTGCTCAAGGTGATAGATTCAGACGACAACGAGGAGGCACTAAAGGTCATCCTGGATGAGATAGAGGAGCTCAAAAACATTATCCTTTCAAAGGAAAGGTATGAGGTTCAAGAATCCATCTATCACAAGCGCCACATCGCCGCTGACATCCCGTCCATGTATGGGAAGTACCATGAAAGAAAGTTCGATGCCCTGGGCCTCACATTCCGCCTGGAAAATCTTGCAAATCTCTTTTTTGAGCGTCTAATCGCCGAGGTTGAGGTGCCCTTTATTACAAGGTCCACCTTTGTAAGCCTTTTGAGGCACCTGAAGCTTCTTTGGCGGGCCGTGCAGCTAAATGGAGTCTATTCCAAAAAATTTGCCACCTATCTCACACTTCTTGAAAAATCCCTTGGGGTCAGACGTTTTTCATTCACCCAATATCTGGACATTGTGAAGGGGCTTTCCGAGGGCGTAAAGGACATGATCTATGTCTATTATCTAAGCCCCCATGAGGAAAACCTGAACAAGATTATCAGACAGCTTTGGCCAGACAAGCTACTTCCAAAATATAAAAATTCCGTAAGGCCAGACGCATCGATTCAAGAGGTGGTCCACCAGGTCTCAGAGGCCTTTTTAAGGGGGCTGATCTCTTCAACCTTTGGCCTTCAGCATCTGGACAACTTTGTTGCCAGGCTCTACCAGGCCCTGTCGAGCCAGAGGGAGTATCTGAGCCCGAGGGAGCTGGACATGCTTCTCAGTTACGACCCGAAGCAGGATCTTTGTTCCATTCATCAGCCAGATAAGGTTACAGGCAACCTCATTCAACTTGGCAACAAGGGCTATAACCTGCTGCTTCTTGCCCAGGCGGGGATTCCCGTGCCGCCGGCGATTATCGTAACCACAGAGGTCTTCAGGTATTATTCCCTGTTCTACAAGCTCCAGGGAGCGTACAAAAACTTTAAACGCCAGGTCAGAGAGGGCATACGGGAAATTGAAGAGCGCTCCGGCATGCGTTTTGGTGACCCTTCTAACCCCCTTCTGCTATCGGTAAGGAGTGGAGCAGCCATCTCGATGCCTGGTATGATGTCCACAGTGATCAATGTTGGAATGAACTTCGAGATTGCTGAAGGGCTAGCAAAGAAATATGGAAATCTATGGTTTGCCTGGGACAATTACAGAAGGTTTGTCCAGTCGTGGGCAATGTCCTTTGGGCTCGAAAGGGAGGTTTTCACAGCCCTTATGCAGGCCCATAAGGCAAAATACAAGGTGGAAAAAAAGAGGCAGTTTACTGGCGAGCAGATGAAGGAGCTTGCCCTTGCATATCGTGACGCAGTGATAGCCAAGGGCCTGGTGATAGAAGACGATCCTTTTGAACAGCTTTTTACTTCCATCAGGTTGGTGCTCAATTCCTGGAATTCTGAAAAGGCCAGGGCCTACAGGGAGATTATGGAGATTTCCGACCACTGGGGCACTGCTGTGATAATTCAGGCCATGGCCTATGGAAATCTTTCCAATGAATCGGGAACTGGGGTTCTGTTTACGGCAAATCCTTATAAGAAGCTAGACAGGGTGAGCCTGTGGGGCGACTATTCAGTCGGGAACCAGGGTGAGGATATTGTTAGCGGACTTGTTGCAACGAATCCCATCTCCATGGAGCAGAGTGAAGAGCTGGGCCTGAGCGTGGAAGATAGCCTCGAGAAGAGATTTCCAGAGATTTACGGCGCTCTTCTCAAATGGGTCAAGTATTTGATTTCTGAAAAGAAATGGACACCCCAGGAAATAGAGTTTACCTTTGAGGGCCCTAAGCCCGAGCAGCTGTATATACTTCAGACCAGGGATATGGTCACCAAGAGACGTACCCGGGTTTCCGTCTTCATTCCCACGGCAGAGCTGGAACGGAGCTGTTTGGGCAGAGGAATTGGAGTCAGTGGCGGGGCCCTCAGTGGCAAGGCCGTTTTTACCCTGGAGGAGATTGAGAGAATTAGGAAGCAAGAGCCTGAGACAAAGCTCATTCTTATTCGATCGGACACGGTTCCTGATGATATTAAAGAGATATCGTCTGCAGACGGGATTCTTACGGCAAAGGGAGGGCAGACATCCCATGCATCAATTGTGGCCTTCAGGTTGGATAAGACGTGTGTCGTTGGCTGCGAGCAGTTAAAGGTTTATGAATTGGATGGTAAGGCAGAAATAAATGGCCACACAATTCGCTCGGGAGATTATATTAGTATTGACGGGCGAAAAGGCTTTGTTTATTCAGGCAAGCATGAAATACGGACGGAAGAGGACAGTTCCATTATCTGAGGCAGAATCTAGTGGTTTATGTGTATCAACTATAGACTTTTAGAGAGTTTGTTTTTAAAAAAAGGCAAAAGACAAATTCAAAATTACGACTATGGAGGTACCCTAAATGTCTGAAGCCCGCCCTATGAAACTTGGGATAAATGGACTTGGGAGAATAGGAAAGCTTAGTTTATGGTATCACGTCAGCAAGAAAGATTTTTCCGAAATAGTAATCAACATAGGCCGGCAGGTAGGTCAAGGGCTTGCTGACATTGCCCATTCAATAGAGATGGATAGCACCTATGGCAGGCTCGGGAGCTATCTCTACGGTTACAAGTGTCCCAGAGTAATTGAAAATCTCGATGAAAAAACAGGTCGTATGACAGTCGATGGGGTACCTGTGACCATATTGCGCGAAAGCCGTGACCCTCGAGGCATCAAATGGGCTGAGCACGATGTCAGGCTGGTTGTGGATACTACAGGCGTCTTCAGGGATCCCACAGCTCCGCCAGATGAACCGCGGGGCAGTCTGAGGGGGCATCTCGAGGCAGGGGCAGAAAAGGTGATCTTGTCTGCACCCTTTAAGATAAAGGACAAGGCAGCAGAGATGCCCGAGGATGCTGTAACCACTGTGATGGGTATAAATGAAGATGATTATATCCCGGAAAAACACAAACTTATCTCAGCAGCCTCATGTACGACGACCTGTCTTTCCTATATGGTCAAGCCCATTCTCGACCATTTTGGCGCCAATCGAATCCTTTCTGCATCCATGGTGACGGTTCACGCAGCCACAGGCAGTCAGCAGGTACTTGACAGGCTTCCCAAGGCAGGCGCTACAGATCTCAGAAAGAATCGTTCCATCTTCAACAACATCATCCTCACAACAACTGGGGCGGCAAAGGCACTGTCTCTGGTTATACCCGAGATGAAAAATATTGGCTTCATTGCCGAATCTGTGCGCATTCCAACAAACACTGGCTCTCTCATAGTGCTCGTGTTGACCATTCATGATGAAAGCCTTGAAGATCCAATCAACAGAAATGTGATAAACTCTATCTACAAGAATGCGGCAGAAGGGCCCATGAAAGGCCGCCTCATATACACAGACACCCAGCACGTATCAGCCGATATAATCGGAATGCCTGCTGCAGCAGCGATAATAGAGGGTACTGAGACTCATACCAGGACGGCAGCCATCCAGATTGATCCTAGAAAGGCATGTCGCGGGCTCGACGAGTCAACCCAGATAATATGTGACACCATAAGCGTTCCTGTCACCCAGGTCGTGATATACGGTTGGTATGATAACGAGTTAGGCAGCTATACCAACATGCTTGGGGAGAGAACGACGTCTATTGCAGACTCTATGCTTTAAGTATTAAGGAGGCCGCCATGATTAGGTTTATTGACGAGCTTGAGCTCGCAGGCAAGAAGGTATTTTTACGTGTGGACTTTAATGTGCCTCTCAATGAAAAACTTGAGATAACCGATGACAACCGAATTAAGGCGGCACTGCCCACCATAAGGAATGCACTCGAAAATGGTGCCAGACTCATTGTGGCGTCGCATCTAGGGCGGCCCAAAGGAAAAAGGGTGCCAGAACTCAGTCTGGCCCCTGTTGCAGAGAGACTGGGGTTGCTTCTGGAACAAAAGGTCGAGATGGCGCCAGATTGTATTGGTTATGAAGTAGAAAAGATGGCAAACGCCCTCCAGGACGGCGAGGTGCTCATGCTTGAAAATCTCCGTTTCTACAAGGGGGAGACGGAGAATGATCCAAGCTTTGCCGATGCCCTGGCCAGTCTTTGTGAGGTTTACGTAAATGATGCCTTTGCGGTTTCCCACAGGGCCCATGCATCAGTGGTGGGAGTCCCTGAAAGGACAAAGGTGTGCGGCGCAGGTTTTCTCATGAAGAATGAGATAACCTATTTTCACAAGGCTATGGCAGATCCTGTGCGCCCCCTTCTTGCTATCCTGGGCGGAGCAAAGGTTTCCAGTAAATTGGGTGCCATACAAAATATACTCCCCAAGGTGGACAGCCTGATAATTGGGGGGGCCATGGCCAATACCTTTTTGCTGGCCAAGGGGTATTCGGTTGGCAAATCCTTGGTTGAACCAGACCTTGTGGAAACGGCCAAGGATATAATGAAAATGGCCGAAAATTCGTCCACTACCCTTTTGCTTCCGGTGGACGTAGTGGTGGCGCCAGAGCTTGGCCCCGACGTGCCCTATGACGAGGTGCCAGTGGACAAGATTCCAGACGACATGATGGTGCTGGACATTGGCCCCAAGACTGTGGATATGTTCGTAGATGAGATAAAAAAGGCCCAGACCATCGTTTGGAATGGTCCAATGGGTGCCTTTGAAATAGAGCCCTTTGATAGGGGTACCGTAGCTATAGCCAGGGCAGTGGGCTCCAGCCCTGCACTGTCCATAGTTGGTGGCGGGGATACTGGGGCGGCGGTCAAGGTTGCCGGCGAGAGCGACAATGTATCCTATATCTCAACTGGCGGTGGAGCATTTTTGACCTTGCTTGAGGGAAAGGAGCTGCCCGGCATAGTAGCACTGGAAAAATGTGCAGGGTCGTGAGGTGATATCATGACAAAGAGACGGCCGCTCATGGCGGCAAATTGGAAGATGCACAAGACAGTATCTGAGATGGAGGATTATCTCCAAAGGTTCCTGCCTTTGGTCTCAGATGTGACCGATAGGGATATCGTTCTTGCCCCGAGTTTTGTGTGCCTTATGAAGATGGCTGAAATACTTGCTGGTTCCAATGTTGATGCCTGTGCCCAAAATATGTTTCATGAAGAGCAAGGGGCATATACAGGGGAGGTGTCCCCTCTGATGCTCAGGGATGTCGGGGTGAAAAGGGTTATTTTAGGACATTCAGAAAGAAGGCACATTTTCCAAGAAGATGGCCAGACCATCAACAAGAAGGTGTTGTCCGCTGTGAGACATGGCCTGTCACCCATTTATTGCATTGGCGAGACCTTGGATGAGCGCGAGTCTGGCAAGACATCGGAGGTTTTGAAGTCCCAGGTCGAGGAAGGGTTGAAAGGGCTCAGTAAAGATGATTTTTCTATGGTAGCCGTAGCCTATGAGCCAGTTTGGGCCATTGGGACTGGGAAAACCGCATCAACCGACCAGATTCAGGAGGCCCATGCCCTTGTTAGGCAAGAGATTTCACAACTTGCAGGAGAAGATATTGCACAAAACTTAAGAATATTGTATGGTGGCTCGGTCAAGCCGGATAATGTTGGGCAGATAATGGCCCTCGACGATGTTGACGGTGCCTTGGTAGGAGGCGCTTCACTGGTTCCGGAAAGTTTTACTAAAATAGTAAGGTTTGAAATCGACTAACCGATAAGGAAGATTAATGCAGGCATTTCTTATAGCAGTCCACGTGATTACTTGTATAATATTGGTTGTCACTGTGCTGCTGCAACAGGGAAAAGGCGCTGAAGTAGGCGCAGTCTTTGGTTCCAGTGAGGCAATTTTTGGAAGTGCTGGCCCGGCAACTCTGCTCAGCAAGGTGACGACGGTATGCGCCATTATATTTATGTTGACTTCTCTTTCGCTGACCTATCTGTCCATACAAAATAGGGGTCAGTCGGTGATGAGAAATGTCCAGCAGGTGCCTGTAGCACCAAAGCTGCCTGATCAGGCAGTGCCTGTGCCTGGAGCTACAGGTGGGCAAATGCCAGCAACCTCTGGACAGGCAGGTGAAAAACTGAATAGTCAATCAGTGAACAAGACGGGAGGGGGAGTCCCGTCTGAAAGTATGCCCGCTGGCGCAGATGCCGCAGGGCAGGCCCAAAATACGGCTCCGCCAGCAGGTGGAAGCCAAACAGAACATTAATTAATAGTGCCGAAGTGGTGGAATTGGTAGACACGCTATCTTGAGGGGGTAGTGGGCAACCGCCCGTGGGGGTTCGAATCCCCCCTTCGGCACCATTATATCGCAAGTTCTTCAAAGTTGTGACGAATTATTCCCCTTGACATTTTTTCCTTTTGGGAATATAAATTCCTTGACATTTTCTGAGCGGAGATTCATTACAAACCTTAATGAATGAGCATTCATTTAAAATTCACGGGTAGTAGGCAAAATCCAAAAAATCTTTAAGAAAGGAGAATTAGGGAAATGGCTTTAGTTAATCCACATGGTTCGCAGAAGAAGCTTATGCCTCTTCTTTTAAAAGGCGCTGAGAGGGAGGACGAAGTAGGCCGCGCAAAAGCAATGAAGAAAATCAATATTTCTTCTAGGGAGTCAGGTGACATCCTGATGCTCGGCATGGGCGCCTTTACACCGCTAAATGGTTTTATGTGTAAGGACGACTATGATGGTTGTGTAGAGGAGATGAAGCTCCGCCAGGTTGACCCCGGTACCATGTGGCCTCTGCCTGTGACTCTAGCAGTTGACGAAGATGTCAGGAAAGAGATCAAAGAGGGCGATGAGGTCGCTCTGCATGACAGTGACACGGGCGAGCTCATGGCAACCATGAAGATTGAGGAGATTTGGGAGCCTGACAAGAGGAAGGAGTGCGAGCTTTGTTTCAAGGGTTCTGGTCCAGATTCCGAGAGGTTCTGGGAGGTAGCTGAGAAAGAGCATCCTGGTGTACAGCAGGTGCTCAACTCCGGAAAGTACTACGTTGGTGGACCAATAAAGGCCCTTTCTGAGAAGGACTTCGTACAGAAATACGGCGAAGCCTATATGCATCCAGAAGTTTCCAGGAAGATTTTTGAGGATAGGGGTTGGAGCACAGTTGCAGCATTCCAGACAAGGAACCCCATCCACCGCTCCCATGAATACCTCACCAAGATTGCTCAGGAAGTTTTGGATGGTGTATTCATCCACGCTCTCGTTGGTAAGCTGAAACCTGGCGACATTCCTGGCGAGTGGAGAATGAAGTGCTACAAGGCACTCTTGGACAACTACTACAACATGGAGAGGACCGTTCTCGGTGTTTATCCTCTCGAGATGCGTTACGGTGGACCTAAGGAAGCACTGCTCCATGGTGTCTTCCGTCAGAACTTTGGATGTTCTCATCTCATCATCGGTAGGGACCACGCAGGTGTGGGCGACTTCTACGGTCTGTTTGAGGCCCAGGAAATCTATGACAAGCTGTGGGATGGAGCACTCGAGCTTCAGCCACTGAAGATTGACTGGACATTCTGGTGCCACAAGTGTGGAGGAATGGCCTCACTCAAGACCTGCCCCCACGACAAAGAAGACCGCGTTGTTGTTTCCGGTACTAAGTTCCGCCGTCTCATGAGTGAAGGAAAGATCGACGAGGTTCCACCTGAATTCTCAAGGCCTGAGGTTCTGAAAATTTTGGCCGAATACTACTCTGATCCAGAGGCACGTAAGGTCAAGATTAAGAAGGGTGCCTTCGAAGACCTCAAATAATTTATCATGAAAAAGGGCGGGCAGCCCCCGCCCACGATTGTGGACGAAAATAAAAAAAGTAGGAGGTATTAAAATGCCAAGCTTTGTCAACCCAGAAAAGTGTGATGGTTGCAAAGGTGGGGAGAAAACAGCTTGTATGTACATCTGCCCCAATGACCTGATGGTCCTGAATCCCGATGAGATGAGGGCCTACAACCAGGAACCAGATCAGTGCTGGGAGTGCTACTCCTGTGTAAAGATCTGCCCTCAGGGTGCAATTGAAGTGCGTCACTATGCTGACATCTGCCCCATGGGTGGTTACGTACAGCCCATGCGTGGTACCGACTCCATCATGTGGACCATCAAGTTCAGGAATGGAAACATGAAGCGCTTTAAGTTCCCCATCAGGACAACTCCTGAAGGTTCAATCAAGCCCTATGATGGAAAGCCATCACCTGGTGCAGATCAGCTCGACAACGAGCTTCTTTTCACAGAGACTGCAGATAGCTCAAGGGCTACCTGCAAGCCATCCGACTTCGATTAATTTTACGGGCTAATTTGAACTTAAACACAAAAATTTTTAGCAAGGAGGAATAAAAAATGGCATTACCCAATAAACCGACATGGGAACTTCTGGCTGAGCCAGACCTTTCAAAGGTCCCAGTAGAAGAGTATTCCTATGATGCCCTCTTAGTAGGTGGTGGTATGGCATGCTGCGGTGCTGCCTGGGAAATTGGAAAGTGGTTACCCGACGGAGCTACTTGCTGCTTGGTTGACAAGGCTGCTCTCGAGCGTTCAGGCGCTGTTGCTCAGGGTCTTTCCGCTATTAACACCTACATTGGTGAGAACACACCTTCTGACTACGTTCGTATGGTCAGGAACGACCTCATGGGTGTTGTCCGTGAGGACCTGATCTTCGACCTCGGTCGTCACGTTGATGATTCAGTTCACCACTTTGAGGAGTGGGGACTTCCAATTTGGAAGAAGAAGGGAAGCGAAGGCAAAAAGCTTACCGAAGGTGGCGTACCTGTCCGTACCGGTAAGTGGCAGATCATGATCCACGGTGAGTCCTACAAGTGCATCGTTGCTGAGGCAGCAAAGGCAGCACTTGAGGAAAAGGGATATGATCTCCATGAGCGTATCTTCATCGTTAAGCTTCTCCTCGATGCCAACAAGGACAACACCATCGCTGGTGCTGTTGGCTTCAGCGTACGTGAGAACAAGGTATGCATCTACAAGGCCAAGGCAATCTTGGTAGCTTGTGGTGGTGCTGTTAACATTTTCCGTCCACGTTCAACTGACGAAGGTAAGGGACGTGCTTGGTACCCAGTATGGAACGCGGGTTCCACATACACCATGTGTATGCAGGTTGGTGCCGAGATGACCATGATGGAAAACCGCTTCACCCCATCCCGCTTCAAGGATGGTTACGGCCCAGTTGGTGCTTGGTTCTTGCTCTTCAAGGCCACAGTTACCAACGGTTATGGTGAGCACTATGTAAAGAGCGAAAGGGCTAAGAAAGAGCTCGAGAAGTACGCTCCTTACGGACTTGCTCCTGTTACACCTACCTGTCTCCGTAACCATCTGATGCTCTTCGAAATGAAGGAAGGCCGCGGTCCTATCTACATGGATACTGCTGCTGCTCTGAACGCCTTCCTCGAAGAGAAGAAGAAAGAGGGTATGGATGAGAAGGCCCTCAAGAAGTACTGGAAAGAGCTCGAAAGTGAAGCTTGGGAAGACTTCCTTGACATGTCCGTTGGTCAGGCAGGTCTGTGGGCTTCCATGAACATCGAGCCTGAGAAGGTTGGTTCTGAGATTATGCCAACTGAGCCCTACATGCTGG
The DNA here is from genome assembly GCA_013154175.1 of Thermodesulfobacteriota bacterium. Taxonomy (GTDB): domain Bacteria; phylum Desulfobacterota; class Dissulfuribacteria; order Dissulfuribacterales; family QOAL01; genus JAADCZ01. The sequence goes on along the minus strand of JAADCZ010000017.1, from coordinate 6,446 downwards.
GTTCTCACTCCGGTTGCTGTGGTATCTGGGTCAGCGGTCCAAATGAGGACTGGGTACCAGATGAGTACAAGTGGGGCTACAACAGGATGACCACCGTTAACGGTCTCTTCACCGCTGGTGACGGTGTTGGTGCATCCGGTCACAAGTTCTCCTCCGGTTCTCATGCTGAGGGTCGTATTGCTGCTAAGGCAATGGCTCGCTACATCCGCGACAATGCAGATTTCACTCCTACTATCAAAGAGAGCGCTGATGAGCTCAAGGAGGAGATCTACAAACCAGTTAAGGTATACTATGAGAACTACCAGAAGACCACTCACGAGATGGTCAACCCCAACTACATCAAGCCTCGCCACATGATGGAAAGGCTGATGAAGTACACCGACGAGTACGGTGGAGGTTGGTCTCCATACTACATGACAAATGGCAAGCTCCTCGAGATCGTAATGCAGCATCTGCAGTGGCTCCGTGAGGACTCCGAGAAGATGGCTGCTGGTGGTCTCCATGAGCTTCTCCGTGCATGGGAGAACCTCCACAGGATCTGGACCGTTGAGGATCACCTCCGTCACATCCAGTTCCGTGAAGAGTCCAGGTATCCTGGCTTCTACTATCGCGGTGACTTCATGCAGGCTGACGACAAGGATTTTGACGAGGGCGGTTGGAAGTGCTTCGTCAACTCCAAGTACGATCCAAAGACTGGTGAGTGGACCTGTATGAAGAAGAAGTGCTACCAGATCATTAGTGAATAAAATCGGATGCCAATAAATATTGGCAAACGACCTGGAAATTAGTATAACTGTCCAGGCACCGTTAAGGCGGTGCCTGGCATTTTTTTAAATACAGGTGGCTGACGGGGTTGAATTTAAATTCAAGGCCGTGAGCTACTTGCCAAAGGGAAATCGATCCCATTTGGAAAAAAAATTTGAAAAGGAGCGGGGAGATGAGCGATAGCATCCTAGTAATTGGCGGAGGTTTCAGTGGTGTTACAGCCGCCGTCGAAGCCGCCGAAATGGGCTATAATGTGTATTTGGTAGAGAAGGAAAGTTATCTTGGCGGGCGCGTTGCCCAGCTCAACAAGTACTTTCCGAAGCTCTGCCCGCCCACGTGCGGTCTAGAGATCAACTTTAAGAGAATCAAGACCAATCCCAGAATCACCTTTTACACAATGGCAGATGTGGAATCTATATCTGGCGGACCTGGAGACTTCAATGTCACCATCAAGGTACGCCCAAGAGGAACTACGCCACAGTGTACAAACTGCAAGGCTGGTGAGCAGGCGGCCAAGACGGAAGTTCCAGATGAATTCAACTTCGGCCTTACTACTCGCAAGCCTATCTACATGCCCCATCCTATGGCCTTCCCAAATCAGTGCGTCTTGGATCTAGAGAATGTATCAGGAGACGAGCTTGAGGCCATAAAGGCAGCCATGCCTCCAGGACATATTGACACCAGCCAGTCTGAGGAGACAGTCAATTTGAACGTAGGGGCTATAGTCGTTGCCACGGGTTGGAAACCCTATGATCCGACCAAGTTGACCAATCTCAAATTCAACGATTATGAAAACGTCATCACCAACATGATGATGGAAAGACTGGCATCCCCGTCTGGCCCAACTGGCGGAAAAATTGTACGCCCATCAGACAATGAAGCTCCCAAAAGTATAGGATTCGTACAGTGCGCAGGTTCCAGGGATGAGAATCACCTTGGCTTCTGCTCATATATTTGCTGTATGGCCACACTGAAGCAGATTACATATATTAAAGAGCAAAATCCTGATTGCGAATGTTACGTATTCTATATAGACATTCGCTCCCCTGGCGCTAAGTACGAAAAGTTCTACAAGAAGGTAAAGGAAATGGACAAGGTCCATTTCATCAAGGGTAAGGTTGCAGATATACTTCCCGGTGATGCGCCAGGAGCGGTCAAGCTTGTTGCCGAAGATACCATCGGCGGCGGAAAGAAGGAGCAGGAAGTGGATATGGCCGTACTGGCAACAGGTATGCAGCCTGTTGGCGCAGAGGCGCAGATTCCAGGAATTGAGTACGACGCAGATGGTTTCGTCGTGCCTAAGGAGGGGATCATACCCTGCGGATGCGCAAAAAGACCAATAGATGTTGTATCTTCTGGTCAGAGTGCAACCGCTGCGGCACTTAAGGCCGTACAGACAATCGCTAGGAGGGCAAGCTAATGTCAAAAAAGATAGGTGTATATATATATACAGGTGATGGTATCGGTGAGGCTGTGGATGTGGACAAGCTCCTAGAGCTTGCCACTGAAGATATGGGTGTGGCAGTCGCCAAAAAGCACGACGATCTTTACGGTGCTGAAGGCCTTGCCATGATCAAGGCAGATGTAGAATCAGAGGAGCTCAACGCTCTTGCGATTCTTGGCCTTTCCTTCCGTTACGATTTTGAAGGCCTGAAATTCCCTGGAGTTTATGTAGAAAGAGTAGGCATTAGGGAACTGGTTGCCTGGTCTAAGAAGGTTAAAGAGGATGCGGAAGATCCAGAGAAGGAAAAGGAACATATTCAGGAACTAGCCGAGGATTATGTCCGTATGGCTATCACCAGGTGCCAGAAGGCTGAACTGCCAACACCAGAGAAGATGGAAGATGCCAGCGAGGATGTTTTAGTAATTGGTGGTGGTGTATCTGGCCTTTCTGCAGCACTAGAAGCAGCTGATGCAGGCCACAAGGTTATAATCGTTGAGAAGGAGCCACAGCTCGGAGGTTTTGCAGCAAAGCTTCGCAAGCAGGTACCTGTAGGACCACCTTATGACAATCTAGTGGATCCAATCGTCAACGATCTAATTGAGAAGGTGCAGAACCATCCAAATATCGATGTCCGTACCAGCACCGAAGTAGCCAGGACTGCTGGAGCTCCTGGCGCATTCAGGATTTCCTTGAAGGAAGCCGGCACTAAGAGCGAATGGGATGCTCCTGTGCCTCTTACCGAAGAGGAAAAACTGGACGAGAATGGAAACGAGCTTTCTGCAGACGAGCAGAAGAAAAAATATGAAGAGAAGAACGAGGGTCGCCACGACTACATGGAAGTAGATCCCAATGCAGAAATCGTTGGCGCAATCGTTCTCGCCTCAGGATGGAAGCCTTATGAGCCTGAAGAAGGCGAGTTTGAGCATCTTGGCTGGGGTAACCCAAATGTAGTCACCAATGTCCAGTTTGAGGAGTTGGCCAAAGAGGGCAAAATCAAGAGGCCATCTGACGGAAAGGAAGTTAAGTCCGTAGCCTTCGTTCTCAGCCCAGGCGCTAATGAGGACGATGCTGACTTCCCATATGCTGGTGCAGTCACAAGTTTGGTCGCTCTCAAGCAGGCCAAATATGTGAGGGAAGACAATCCCGATGATGGAAAGGCCTACGTATTCTATCAGCATATGAGGACTCCAGGTCAGTATGAGTACTTCTATAAAGGACTCCAGAATGATCCTGGTGTGTTCCTCACCAAGGGTGCTGTTACCAAGGTTGAGCCAGCAGGCGATGGACTCAATGTTACAGTAGAAAACACCATACTTGGTGAAGATATTAATGTTGACGTGGATATGGTGGTTCTTGCCACTGGTATGGTTCCAACCACCAAGTTTGAGCCGGTAGTCAACTTTGCTTACAGGCAGGGTCCGGCATTCAGAGATCTGGATCTGTTTGGCGGTTACTGCGATTCAAACTTTATCTGCTTCCCATACGAGACACGCCGTACTGGCGTTTACGCTGCAGGTGGTGTTCGCCGCACCATGACCATCGAAGAGGCCATGGAGGATGCCACAGGTGCATCACTTAAGGCTATTCAGTCTGTGGTTGCAGCCGAGGAAGGTCATGCAGTACATCCTCGTACATGGGATTACGATTATCCAGACTTCTACTTCCAGCGTTGTACACAGTGTAAGCGCTGTACAGAGGAGTGTCCGTTCGGTGCCCTAGACGATGATGAAAAGGGTACGCCAAAGCCCAATCCATCAAGGTGTCGCCGTTGTGGTACATGTATGGGTGCCTGTCCAGAGCGTATCATTGGATTCAAGGACTACAATATCGATATCGTAGGCTCCATGATTAAGGCAATCGAGGTTCCAGATGATGACGATGACAAGCTGAGGATGATCTGCTTTGCATGTGAGAACGACGCCTACCCAGCTCTGGAAATGGCAGCTCGCAAGGGACTGACCTGGTCACCACTGGTCAGGATCATTCCTGTACGTTGCCTCGGATCTGTTAACGTATCCTGGATCAAAGACGCCATGTCAAGCGGACTCGACGGTGCATTGCTGTTAGGTTGCCGTTACGGCGATGAGTATCAGTGTCACTTTATTAAGGGTAGTGAGCTAGCCAACAGGCGTATGGACAACGTGGCAGAGTCACTCAACTCCCTGGGCATGGAGCCAGAAAGGGTCAAGCTCCGTGAAATCGCAATAGATGAGTATGATAAGGTTCCACAGATAATAGACGACTTCGTAGAGGAAGTATTAGGAATGGGACCCAATCCATTCAAGGGCTGGTAGGAGGTAGTTAAAATGGCTGAGACAAAGAAGATACAGCCGGATTTATCGTTCATCAGGGGGTTGATGGAAGCTGGCGGTGATACAGTTAACCGCTGCTACCAATGTGCAACATGCTCGGTGGTATGTCCTCTCTCCACAGAGGAGAGGGCATTCCCCCGTAAGGAAATGTTATGGGCACAGTGGGGTTTGGCATCAAAGATAGCAGGTGATGCAGACGTTTGGTTGTGCCATCAGTGTGGCGATTGCTCTGCTTACTGTCCTAGGGATGCCAAGCCAGGAGATGTTCTGGGTGCCATTAGGCTCAACGCTATCAAGTACTATGCGGAGCCAAAGGCGCTTGCAGACATGCTTTCCAACACTGCGGGTGTTTTGGGCACAGTCATAGCAGCATTCGTTGTATGGTATATCGTTGCCTTTCTCTGGTCACTTCACACAGGAGAAGGCTTTCCCTTCCCAGAGGGAACAGTTGCATATCACAAGATTTTGACATTCGTGCCCATTGACTTGGTTGTATTACCCATTGTAGGTCTCATTGTATGGGCCTCATACAAGGGTATATCAAACTTCTGGGAAGACATAGCCAAGGGGTCAGGAGTTGTTTCCTACACCGGAACGGCTCCAAAGCCTGCACTTGGGCCACTGTTTTCCAAGTATCTTGTGCCTGCTCTTCAGGAGATCTTCGAGCACAAGAGGTTTGAGGAATGTAAGGAGCTCAATGCAAGGGCCAAGGGCCACAAACTGCTACTATGGTCCTTTATCATGCTCTTCATAGTGACCACTACGGTCTTTGTCATCAACGACGTGATCTATGTGCCCTTGCTTCATAAGCACTTTACACCAATGCCACTTTGGAATCCTATAAAGATATTTGCCAACGTGGCAGCAGTTATGCTCATAGTGGGCATCTGGATGATTTACCAGATGAGAAAAGAAAAGACTGCAGCTGGTGTACTAAAGAGCTCCGAGCAGGATTGGTTGCTTATTTGGCTGATCTTTGCAGTAGGTATCACAGGTGTATTGGCTGAACTTTTCAGGCTAATGAATATTGCAGCCATCGCATATCCGACGTATATTCTCCATCTGGCAACAGTCGTGACCCTGTTCCTGGCTGTACCCTACAGCAAGTTCGCTCACTTGCTGTACAGGACGACAGCTTATGTCTATCAGCGTTATGAGGATGACATGAGGCAGGGTAAGGCTGGCTTCGGAATGGAAAAGGATGTGCTTCCTGTTGGTCCTCCACCAGAGGAAGAGTCCGCTGGTGAAGAGGCAGAAGCTGAGGCCAAGGACAAGGAATAACTATCCTGTTTAAATAAGCGTCTTGAAATGGGGCCTCAGCGGCCCCATTTTTTATTGAAAAAGTACTTGCAATTTCCATTTTTGAGACTATTATTGTCTGCTCAGCTTGGGCTGGCGTAGCTCAATTGGTAGAGCAGCTGATTTGTAATCAGCAGGTTGCGGGTTCGAGTCCCATCGCCAGCTCCAGAAACGGTGTGGAGAGGTTCCCGAGTGGCCAAAGGGGACAGACTGTAAATCTGTTGGCGAAGCCTTCGGAGGTTCGAATCCTCCCCTCTCCACCATTTTTTTCGGCTCTAATCCCTTTAGAAAACAGGGGTTGAAAATAAAAAGTTTTGGATTGCGGGAATAGCTCAATTGGCTAGAGCATCAGCCTTCCAAGCTGAGGGTTGCGGGTTCGAGTCCCGTTTCCCGCTCCATCACTGCCCACGTAGCTCAGTCGGTAGAGCACTTCCTTGGTAAGGAAGAGGTCACCGGTTCAATCCCGGTCGTGGGCTCCATTGAGGGACGATAAGCCATTACCAAAATAATCCAAAATTAACACCTGAGGAGCAAATAGGTCATGAGCAAGCAGAAATTTGAGCGCAAGAAGCCGCATGTAAACGTAGGTACTATTGGTCACATCGACCATGGTAAGACCACACTTA
>JAADCZ010000158.1 GCA_013154175.1 Thermodesulfobacteriota bacterium | reverse complement strand
AATCTGCCAGGGGCATCGTAAACTTCGCAAACAGCGGTGACTGCACCTGGTTCGATTTGTGCCGCTACAGCCTAAAAAGGGCTGGCATTGACCATGTGACGGTTGAACCAGTATCTTCTGATAGATTCAAAAGGCCTGCAAGAAGACCTGCCTATTCGGTACTGAGCCTTGAAAGATTCAGGAAACTTACCCACAGCCAGCCAAGACATTGGAAGGAGGCCGTGGATAGTTTCTTAAAGGAGATTGGAGCGAGTGCCAATTGAGTCTCTGTCTTTGACATGCCATCAAAAATAATAACAAAGCTCATACTAAGAGAGGTGGCCCTGCCCTTTTTCTTTTCCCTTGGGGCCCTGAGTCTCCTTTTTCTCGTTGGAAAGCTCTTTACCCACCTTGAGCCGCTTCTTGCTGCAGGCATTGGGCTTAGGGAGTTTCTGAAACTGAACTTGCTCATGCTCCCTATCTTCCTCTACATCCTAATTCCAATCTGCACCATGCTTGGCATCCTCATAGCCTTCATCAGGCTTTCCAGGGATAGCGAGATGATAGCGCTATTCGCCTGTGGCATAGGCCCCTCAAAGATACTTTTCCCTGTGGTTCTCGTCTCCACCACGGCCTTCCTGGTTGGCCTGGTCGTATCTGGAATCATAGTTCCCGAAGCCAAGAGACAGACCAGCCGCTTCATGGACAACATCACTGAAAAGGCCCTCATGAGGGGGCTTCCTGAAAAACAGTTCTTCACACCCTTGAAGGGGCTGACCTTCTTTGTGGACAAGGCCTTACAGGGCAGCAGAAAGTACGAGGGCATCTTCATAAAGGACGCAAGGGGAGAGGCAATGAGTTATTCCATACTGGCAAAACGCGGCACCCTCTCTTCAGATGTTGGTTCTGGCAAGATGGCTCTGGAACTCTATGACGGCAAACTCATAAGGGTGGACAAAAACTTTGAGCTCGCAGACACCATCACCTTTGAAAAATACATACTTTCCCTTACGGCCCCCCAGGAAACTGGAAGAAAGAGACGGGGCCAGATGACCACCCTAGAGCTTTACAGGGCTGCAAACTCCCCGGACGTCTCTGCAAAGTACCGGACGAAATACCTGATAGAGTTTCACAAAAGAATAGGCGTTCCCTTTGGGGCCCTGCTCCTGGGGCTCCTTGCAGCACCCTTTGGAATATTCTTTGGCAGGAGCGGAATATCTGCCGGGGTATGTGCGGGGCTGAGTGCCTTTCTTGCCTATTACCTGGCAATACTCTTTGGCACCACCCTGGCAAACAAGAATGTGCTGACCCCCTGGCTGGGTGTATGGCTGCCAAACATGTTTTTTCTCGTCATTGCACTTTATTCATGCAGCCTTCTCTACAAGAGAGGTCCGATTTTTAGGTAAGCCATGATAATCGAGCGCTACATAGCATCCAGATACTTCTCATATCTCGCTATGCTCTTTTTTGGCCTGACAGGTCTCTACCTGCTCATCGAGGCCTTTGAGACCCTGCCAGACTTTCTCAACAAGGGCGTAAGCTTTCTTACAATCCTTGTCTACTTCGCCCTCATTAGCCCAAAGATAATCTATCAGCTTTCTCCACTGACCATTTTGCTTGCAGGGCTTCTGACCATTGTCACCCTTGGTAAGAGCCGCGAGATAATGGCAATGCGCTCCATTGGCATTCCTCCAAAGCGCATCTTTCGACCCGTCATGTTTTCTGCCCTGCTCTTTGGGCTCCTCTTCATGGCAATGAACCTCTTCGTGGTGCCCAAGGCCGAGGAAACCGCAGGCCTCATACTTCAGATGGAGATAGGCAAGAACAAGAAATCTGGCGTTATGGTCCAAGGGGGCAAACTCTTCTACAGGGGTAAGGACTCCATCTTGTCTGCAGAGATTCTGGCACCAGATGCCCAGGAGCTCTCCAACCTGGAATGGTTCTTTTTCACAAAGGATTACAAAGTCACCGAGTTTATCGCCTCCCCAACAGCCAGATTCCACCAGGGCAAGTGGCACTTCTTCAACGGCATCCTCGAAAAGGACGACAAGGTCATCTTCTTTACGGAGCTAAAGCGCACACTGCCCGTATCCCCCCGAGACCTTGCAGCCATAGAGACACCAGTTGACCAGGCAGATCCGTGGGTACTGATGAGGGCGGTAAAAAGGCTCAGACGCCTTGGGCTTCCTTCATACGCCCAGGAGATGGCCCTTCTCAACTATTTCTTTTATCCCCTTCTTGGTGTCTCTCTCCTCTATATGTGCCTGCCCATAGCCTTTTACAGGCTGCAGGGAGGGGCTGCACTGGGGCTCGTCTTGGGAACGGTTGTGGCCTTTTCAGTATGGGGTCTTTGGAATATGCTTGTGTCAATGGGCAAGACAGGAACCATTCCCCCGCTGCTGGCAGCCATTTTGCCCCATATGGGCCTTTTGGCAGGGGGGCTGTGGTTTAGAAAGAACATCAAGTTTTAGGAAGTTTGCCATGGATAAGAAGCAGAAGGCGCAGGAGATTATCAGCAGGCTCGAACACGAATATGGCAAGGCCAAGACGGCCCTCAAATTCAACAATCCCTTTGAACTGCTGGTGGCTGTTGTACTGTCTGCCCAGTGCACAGACGACAGGGTCAACAAGATAACCCCTTCCCTGTTCAAACGTTTCCCTGGGCCCAAAGAGATGGCAAGCGCAAATGTTTCTGATATCGAGGAGCTTGTGCGTTCCTGCAGCTTTTTTCGTAACAAGGCAAAGAACATCCATGATGCAGCCCAGATGATAGTGGACAAATTTGGCGGAAAGGTGCCGGAAAACATGAAGGACCTCACGAGCCTTCCAGGTGTTGCCAGGAAGACCGCCAATGTCGTACTGTTCAATGCCTTTGGTAAGAACGAGGGGATTGCAGTGGACACCCATGTGAAACGCCTGGTAAACAGGCTTGGACTTTCAGACCAGACAAATCCGGTAAAGATAGAAAGGGAACTCATGGAAATCGTTCCCCAAAACTACTGGGGGCCATTCACATATCTGCTAATCGAACATGGAAGAAAGGTGTGCAAGGCCAAAAAGCCAAACTGTGACGAGTGCCCCCTGAGGGATCTGTGCCCCTATGCCAAGACAAGGGAGAAGGAGGCTAAAGGGAGGGCCAAATGAAAAACTATGCTCAACAAGTGGAAGAGGCCAGGAGTTTCCTCGAGGAACGACTGCCCTTCGTACCATCTGTCACTGTAATGTTAGGCACCGGCCTTGGAGGGCTCGTCAGTGCCATGGAGACGGAACTTGTTCTCGAATATGGGGACATCCCCCATTTCCCAGTCTCCACCGCACCTGACCATGCTGGCCGCCTTCATGTTGGCAAGATAGGAGGCACCAGATGTTGTCTCTTTCAGGGCAGATTTCACTACTATGAGGGTTACTCCACCAAGGAGCTGGCCCTTCCAGTCAGGGTCATGTCCCTTATTGGTTCCAAGGTCCTCATAGGTTGCAATGCTGCCGGGGGGCTCAATCTGAACTTTGAATCTGGCGACCTCATGCTCATAAGGGATCATATCAACCTCATTCCAGAAAGCCCCCTCAGGGGAGAAAACGTGGATGAGTGGGGCCCCCGCTTTCCAGACATGTCGCGTGCCTATAGCGCCAGGCTCAGAGAGCTTGCCAGGCGGGTGGGGGCAAGCTGTGGAGTCCTCCTGCGCGAGGGCGTCTTTGTGGCTGTGCCAGGCCCTCAACTTGAAACCCCGGCAGAAACCCGCTATTTGCGCCTCATAGGAGCGGATGCCGTTGCCATGTCCCTAGTGCCAGAGGTGATAACCGCAGTACACGGCGGAATGAAGGTCCTTGGAATCTCTGTTATCGCCAATGTGAACGACCCAGACAACTTCGACCCAATCTACATCGAAGACGTGATCGAACAGGCAAAGAAGGCAGAGATCCGCCTTGAAAGGCTCCTTGTGGGAATACTGACGGAGTATGAAGACTATGAATAACGATAGTACCGATCTCCTCTTGGTTGCTGGCGAATATTTGATAACCTCCCCCAACAAGAGGCCCCTTGAAGACTCCTGTGTGGTAATCAGTGACGGCACTGTGGTGGAGTATGGAAAGACCAGGCAGATGAAGGCCAAATATCAGAAGGCAAGGGTCATGGAACGAAGTTCGGGGCTCATTGCCCCTGGTTTCATAAACTGCCATACCCATGCGCCAATGGTCCTGTTCAGGGGGATTTGTGACGACATTCCCCTGAAGCAGTGGCTCGAGGAGTACATCTTTCCAGCCGAGGCCAAACTCAACAAGACATTCATTCGCCTGGCAACAATGCTTGCCTGTGCAGAGATGATTCGTGGTGGTACCACCACCTTTGTCGACATGTACTTCTTTGAAAGGGAGATGGCCAATGTGGTGGATGAAGTGGGAATGAGGGCCTATCTCGGCGAAGGCATATTCGACTTTCCCTCCCCTGCCTTTGAGAATGCAGACAAGGTCCTCGAGGAAACGGTGGGGCTCATTGAAGAATACAAAGACAACGACCGTATCAACTTCACCGTGGACCCTCATACCCCTTACACATGCAGCTCAAACATCCTTGAAAAGGCAGCCTCCTTTGCCAAGGAACATTCACTGCCCCTGGTTATTCATCTCGCTGAGACCAAATGGGAGTTTGACGAAACCATCTCCAGCCATTCCACTACTCCAGTAAAGTATCTGGATGAGCTTGGACTCCTTGGCCCAAACCTCGTGGCTGTTCACTGTGTCTGGCTCGAGGATGATGACATAGAGCTCCTGGCCCAAAAGGGGGTGAGTGTGGTTCACTGCCCAGAAAGCAATCTCAAGCTCGGCTCTGGCATCAGCCCGGTTGCCAAGCTCCTGGAGGCAGGGATAAATGTGGCCCTTGGAACCGACGGGGCTGCAAGCAACAACAACCTGGACATGCTTGGGGAAATGGACTTTGCCGCCAAGCTGCCAAAGGGCGTAGCCCTAGACCCTGCGGTGGTAAGTGCTGAAAAGGTGCTGGACATGGCAACGGCAGCAGGTGGCAGGGCCATGGGCAACAAGGCCATTGGAATGCTCGAGCCTGGCTGCAAGGCAGACCTCATTGTCATCGACCTGGACAGGCCCCATCTGAGGCCCTGCTATAATCCCGTCTCCCAGTTGGTTTATGCAGCCTCCAACAGGGATGTAACAGACGTCCTTGTAGATGGAAGATTCCTTATGACCAACTCTGAGCTGGTTACCATCGATGAGCCAGGGCTTATTGAGGCAATCAAATCCTTCCAGAATCAGCCATTTTGGAAAGAATAGCCTTGTAACTGAGGCCTGCCTTCTCAAAGCCTTCCCGGCCAAAATGGATGTTTGCCTCGAGCACCAGGGGCCCTCTGCCTGGCCCGATGCATATGTCAAACCCGGCATGGTCAATGGAACACCTCTTAGCAGCCTCAAGGGCAAGCTCGATGGCCTCCTGGGGAACGTCATCGAAATCAATGATGCCACCCCTTGCCACGTTGGTGGCAAGCTCTCCAGGGGAGGCTATCTTCCAGTAAGAAAGAACTGCCTCCTGGCCCAGCACCACAACCCGAATATCCCTTTCAAGCTCGATATACTCCTGAATGTAGGCCACTGAGACCTGTTCCAGATATGCATCAAGATCCTGCCTTGCCTTTATGAGAAAGACCCCCTGGCCCCTCGATGAGCCCACTGGCACCTTGGCCACAAAGGGGTATGAAAATAGCTCCTCAATCCTTTGTGCCCTGTGCCGGCCCGTAAAGAGCCTCGTTTTTGGTACAGGGATACCGGCTGCCTCAAATGCCAGGCTCTGGCGCACCTTGTCGCCCAGTAGCTGATAACTTGCCCAGCTTGGGAATGTGGCCTTTCCAAGGCTTGAAAACACAGATGCATAGTGAATGGTGGGAAAGTATATCTTCGAGGCACCTAGAATAAGCCCTTTCTCCTGGCTCGTGTATGACATCCAGTCATATTTTAGGGGCAGGCATGTCACAGTGCGGGCAGCTTCGAGCTTGTTGCCTAGACATACCTTCATGGTATCAACTGTTTCTCAGGATTTCCGAAGGATCTATCCTTGCTGCCTGTTTGGCCGGATATATTGTGGCCAAGATGCAGATTATCAGCGCAGAAAGGGCAATGATTATCACGTCTGACTTGTATAAGAGGATGGGAATGTGGTCGGTATAGTAAACTTCCTTGGGAATCTTGATGAACTTGTACCTCTGAAGAAGCCAGCATACACCTATCCCGCCCATAACACCCAGGGCCGTTCCCATAAGACCTATCATGGTGCCGTTCAGCATGAAGATGCGAAGTATCTGACTGTTTGTGGCCCCCATTGCCTTCAGGATGGCTATGTCGGACTTTTTCTCCATGACCATCATGGAAAGGGTGCTGATGATGTTGAAGGCTGCAACGAGTACGATGAGGGTAAGAACCACGAACATTGCAAACTTTTCAAGCTCCATGGCGGAAAACAGGTTCCTGCTCATCTGCTGCCAGTCCATTATCCAAAAGGGGTAGCCAAGTACCCTCTTGAGGGTCTCAACAAATCTGGGGGCTGCGTAAATGTCGGATATTTTCACCTCAAAGGCATGGACCTTGTTGCCAATGCCAAGAAGTCTCTGTGCCGCACCAATAGGCATGAAGGCAAGGGACATGTCGTACTCGTACATGCCCATGGTCTGGATGCCACACACCCTCACGGTTCGGATCTTGGGCATCATTCCAACAGGGGTTATGGTCCCACTTGGCATGATGATACGGATAAAATCTCCAGCCTCGACCCCAAGAGTGAGGGCGAGCTCCTTGCCAATGAGTATGGGAGGCGGTTCCTTGGAAGAGTAGTCCTTAAAGGCGTCGATCCCCCGCCCCTGGATTATTTTACCAAAGGTTACAACCTTGGAGACACTGTCAGGATCAATTCCCCTTATGGCGACACCGCTTACTGCACGGCCAGAGCTCAAAAGCGCCTGGATGTAGACCACTGGCGTTGCCGCAACCACATGGGGCCTGGCCGACTGACCCCGAAGGCGGGCAAGGATTCCACCTAGGCTACTTTCAGGGCTGAGCTCCACTGACTCTATCTTTTTCCTCAGGGCATCAACTGAATCGAAGGGCCCTTCGTAACTTCTGATGAGAAGGTGGGCATTCACCCCGAGGATCTTTTCCTTGAGGTGATTTTCAAACCCTGCCATCACTGCAATGACCACAATGAGGGCCATTACCCCCACTGCTACGCCACCTGTGGATATGGCGGAAATCAGGGAGATGAACTTGTGTTGTTTCTTGGCCCTCAAATACCTGAGGGCCATGTACAACTCGTATCTCACCCTTTTCTTCCCTCTACGATGCCTTCTTGCCGCCTTCTGGCCTCAGCTGGGGAAAGAGTATGACGTCTCTTATGGATGGGGAGTCGGTAAATAGCATCACCAGCCTGTCAACCCCGATTCCCTCGCCTGCGGCAGGAGGCATACCGATTTCAAGGGCGCGGACGTAGTCGTAATCCACCTCTGGGGGAATCTCTTCGTCATCCCCCCTCTTGGCCACCTGTTCCTCAAACCTCGCCTTCTGATCCCTTGGATCGTTCAGTTCGGAAAAGGCATTTGCAATCTCGCGGCCACTGATAAAAAGCTCAAATCTGTCGGTAACACTCGGGTCCTCGGCGTTTCGTCTGGCAAGGGGCGAGATGTCTGTTGGATAATGGGTTATGAAGGTGGGCTGGATGAGCTTTGGCTCAACGAGAAGATCGAAGAGCTTTGCCAGATACTTTCCGAGCACCTGGTCGCTTCCCATCTCAACACCAAGCTTTTCCAGCCTCTTGATAAGGGCCTCCTTGTCATCGAGTTCCTCTTCAGGAACCCCTCCAACCTCAACAAGGGACTCCCGGAGGGTCATGCGTCTCCAGGGAGGAGTCATGTCGATATCCTGGCCCTGATATTCGAATTTTGTATCTCCCTTTATATCCAGGGCTATCTGGGCAAATAGCTCCTCTGTCCGAAGCATGAGGTCTTCATAGGTGGCATAGGCCTCGTAGAATTCGAGCATGGTGAACTCTGGGTTGTGTTGCAGGGATATGCCCTCATTTCTGAAGTTCCTGTTCAGTTCGAAGACTCGTTCGAAACCACCTACCAGAAGCCTCTTGAGATAGAGCTCAGGGGCGATTCTCATGTAGAGATCGATTCCCAGGGCATTGTGGTGGGTGATGAACGGTCTGGCTGTGGCCCCTCCAACGATGGACTGCATCATTGGGGTCTCCACCTCGAGAAAGCCGTTCGAGCTGAAATAGTGCCTGAGCATTTGGATTATCCTTGCCCTGGTCCTGAAGGTTTCAGCCACCTCGTCGTTCATTATGAGGTCTTCGTAGCGTCGCCTGTAGCGGAGCTCCTTGTCCTTGATTCCGTGATATTTCTCAGGAAGTGGTCTGAAGGATTTGGTGACCAGACGGATTTTGTCCGCCTCGATGGTCAACTCATTGGTCTTGGTGCGAAAAAGCCGACCCTCTGCCTCGACGATGTCGCCAATATCGAACTTCTTGAAGATTGCATAGGCTTCTTTGCCCACCCTGTCGCGCATGACATGGACCTGAATGAGGCCAGATGCATCCTTTAGGGTGAAAAAGGCAGCCTTTCCAAAACGTCTAAGGGCCATTATCCGCCCTGCCACCCTGAAGGTGTCTTCCACTTGCTCCAGGGCCTCGGCATCGTAGCTGTCATACACCTTCTTTATGGCCCCTGCCCTTTCTGGAAGCTTTACATCGTTGGGGAATAGATCGACACCAAGCTTTTCAAGTTCCTCAGCCTTCTGACGCCGCTGCCTTAGAATTTGACTTTCTTCACTCAATTTCCAAAACTCCTCAAATTTTTGCCAGGCCACCCCGGGCCTGTTAATATTTCCATTAAATCAAAACCTGTTATGACAGCTTGCATTTCTTAGTGTACTCTTAACAGGGAGTCAAGCATCCTTCAAAGCTAGCAGGTGGTCATTTTGTACAATTTTTTGCACAGACACATTAGGGCCATTGCCCTGGTCACATGGATGATAATCATATTCATCGGGTCTTCGATTCCCGGGGAGGACATGCCCCCGAATATGCCCCCGGACTACACACTCCATTTCATAGAATATGCCATCTTCGGAGGGCTTGCCTATTGGTGGGCCTTTGGAGATGTATTCAAGGGCATCAAGATACCGAGCATGCTGGTGGCATCTATTCTTTGCTCAACCTACGCCATTACAGATGAAGTGCACCAATTCTTCGTTCCTGGAAGGGTTATGGACCCTATGGACTGGTTTGCAGACACCCTTGGGGCACTCTTTGGTGCCTTTTGTGTCATGCTCTTTCTGTCCTTCAAAAGGATAGACTATGGAACATCACGTTAAAGAGGCCCTGGAGGAGCTGGTCACAGCCCTTTCAAAGGCAAGGGGTTTGGGACTTGAGCGGCTGCCGACAAAGAGCCTACAGGCCATTTCCAAGATGGAAGAAGAGTTGAAAAGACTTCGAGACAAAACCCACGACCACGGACCCGAGCCCGGACTTTCCCAGGTGACGAGTCTCGAGCAACTGGAGCAGTTGCTCCATTCCTGCCAGGATTGCCAGCTGAGCGCCACGAGAAAGAACGTGGTTGTAGGGGAAGGTAGCAAGAGGCCTCTTCTCATGCTCGTGGGTGAAGCGCCAGGCCGGGAAGAGGATGTTACAGGAAGGCCCTTCGTGGGTAAATCCGGAGAACTTTTGACCAAGATGCTAAGGGCCATAAACCTCAGCCGCTCGGAGGTCTATATAACGAGTGTGGTAAAATGCAGGCCTCCCAGAAACCGGACACCCCACCGGGACGAAATAGCGGCCTGCCTGCCCTATCTGCACAAACAGATCGAACTTCTGGACCCTGCCCTTTTGCTATGCCTAGGCTCCACAGCAGCCCACGCCCTGCTGAACACAGAAAATCCCCTCTCAAAACTTCGTGGCCGCTTCTACTCCCTTGGCAAAAGAAAGGTGCTCGTTACCTATCACCCTGCCTATCTCCTTCGTTTTGGGGGCTCAAAGCTTCTGAACCTGAAGAAACAGGCATGGCAAGACCTGCAGATGCTGCAAAGGGAATATGAAAGGCTCAAACGTCAAGAAAAACCTTAAGGAAAGGTGCTATCTCTTTAATTTTTCGTTATTTTTACTCACCTTACTCATCCTTTCACTTGCCCTTTCAAATGGCTCGGCAAAGGAGGAGCCAACAACCCTCACAGGGCCCGTGGTTGCAATAAAGATAGACTCTGCCATCAACCCGGCATCCAATGAACTCCTCAACCGGGGGATAAAAGCCGCCCAGTCTTACAAAGCCTCAACCCTGCTCGTCTTGCTGGACACCCCAGGTGGCCTCGTAACGTCTGCCAGAAAGATGATTCAGGCACTGATGTCGTCACCGGTTCCAGTCACTGTCTTCGTTTATCCGCAAGGGGCAAGGGCAGCCTCAGCCGGTGCCCTCATAACCCTGGCTTCCGATGTTGCAGCAATGGCCCCGGGTACCAACATTGGGGCAGCGCATCCTGTAGTCATGGGGGGCAAGATTGATTCTAACTCCACTATGTACAAAAAGATGGAAAATGACCTTGCCGCCTTTGCAGTCAGCATTGCCACCAAACGGGGCAGAAACAGGAAATGGGCCGAAGAGGCTGTTAGAAAGAGCATCTCCACCCCTGCCCAGGAGGCACTGAAACTCCATGTCATCGACCTAATTGCCCAGGATGTGCCAGATCTCATCAAGAAGCTTAAAGACCGCAAGATCAGGATGGGAAATGGCAAGACAGTCATATTGAATCCTTCAAGCCCCAGCCCCATCTACCTCGAGGAAACCCTTCGGGAAAGGATCCTTCAAATAATTGCTGACCCAAACGTCGCCTATATCTTGATGATGGTTGGCATGTTGGGTATCTACTTTGAACTTGCGCATCCAGGTGTCATCTTGCCAGGGGCAGTGGGTACCCTTTGTCTCCTTCTATCCCTCTATGCCCTGCACACCTTGTCTGCAAGCACTACGGCCATCTTGCTCATTTTATTTTCATTTTTGCTCTTCATCCTTGAACTATTCATAACCAGTCATGGAATCTTGGCCATCTCCGGCGCTGTCTCCCTTGCCATTGGCTCCATTATGCTTTTTGGGAGCGACAGCCAGATTGCCATATCAAAGTCTGTCCTGTGGCCCACCTTGCTTACTGTAATCGGATTTTTCCTGGTAATAGCCATTCTTGCTGCCAAGGCTGCCCTTTCCAAGCCCAAAACCGGCACAGAGGGCCTCATTGAAGCCACAGGAACAGTACAAAGGGTTCTCAGCAGCAGCCGTTATCTTGTCCACGTGCATGGAGAGCTTTGGGAGGCCTATGGCCCGCCAGGGCTAAAGCGCGGTGATGAAGTGTGCGTTAAGGAGATAAAGGGGCTCAGACTCAAAATTGAAAAAACAGAACAACAGGAGGATTAACCAATGCCAATACCCTTTTCAATGGTAGTTGCCCTATTTTTTGCCATAATTTTTCTGGCTTCTTGTGTCCGGGTCCTAAAGGAATATGAAAGGGGAGTGATATTTCGTCTCGGCAGGGTTCTAAAGGCCAAGGGGCCAGGTTTAATCATACTCATACCAATTATCGATAAGATGAAAAAGGTGGACCTGAGGACAATAACCCTGGATGTGCCCCCTCAGGACATCATTACGAAGGACAATGTTTCAGTGAAGGTGAGCGCCGTGGTCTATTTCAGGGTCCTAGATCCTGTTGCAGCGGTTATCGAGGTGGAAAACTTCTACTTTGCCACTTCTCAGCTTGCACAGACTACACTCAGGAGCGTTTGTGGACAAGAGGAACTGGACAGCCTTCTTTCTGAAAGAGAACAGATTAATGCGAAGATACAAAGCATTCTTGATCTTGACACTGAACCTTGGGGCGTAAAGGTCAGTAAAGTCGAGGTCAAGGAGATAGACCTTCCTGACGAAATGAAAAGGGCAATGGCAAAACAGGCTGAGGCTGAAAGAGAAAGGCGCTCCAAGATAATAAATGCAGAGGGAGAGTTCCAGGCAGCCAGAAGGCTTGCAGATGCAGCACGCATAATTGAGTCGGTACCTGCGGCCCTGCAACTGAGATACCTTCAGACCCTGCGGGAGGTCTCCCAGGAAAACAGTTCCACCATTTTATTTCCCATTCCCATAGACCTCGTTAAACCCTTTATGCAAAAGGTGGAAACCAAAGGGAATGAAGCCAAAGAGGAAAATTTAAACTAGAGGATGGAAATGATTCCCCAGACAGAGAGACAGCCACTGATTTCCATTGATTGGAACAGTCAAGATCTTCCCACCATGCCTTCAATAGCACAACGATTGATCTCCATGTTGTGCAAGGAAGAAGTAGAAACCTCGGAGCTTTGCGACCTGATTGCCCAGGATCCGGCCCTTACTGCAAAGCTCCTTCAAATATCAAACAGCGCCCTTTATTCCCTGAGTGCCGAGGTGACATCGATCAAACAGGCTGTGGTGCTTCTAGGCCAGCAGGAAGTCATACAACTTGCAGTAAGCAGCCTCCTGGCAAAGAGGTTCCTTACTGTGCCAGCCTCCTTGAAAGATCATGCAGAGCGGCTCTGGAAACACCTCATGACAACGGCAATCTTATCCCAAGACTTTGAATTCGACATCCAAGAGCCGGATCTTTACACCCTTTCCATGCTCCATGACGTTGGCTGGCTGGTAATTATGTCCCAGGCCCCTACCCTTTTTATCTCCATTGCCGAAGAAAAAGGCCTTACACTCAGGCAGCTTGAAACCAAATGGGGAGTGGACCATGAACTTTGGGGCGCCAAGCTGCTGGAGAGATGGACCTTGCCCGAGCCATTCCAGGTGGCTGCATACAGGCATCACCACCCCTTTACCGACGCTGCCCCCCCTAAATATCTCCTCATTATCAGCCTGGCCAACTACTTGGCCAATGCAATGGGGCATAACCTCCTTGAAATCGTCATCGACGAGCCACCCGAGGCCCTTCTAGAAGCCCTGGGGCTTGACAGACAATCTCTCATGTCCCTAGTTCAGTGGGCCATTTCGGAAAAGAAAAAAATCGAGGCAAAGTGTCGCCTCGTCCTTTCTTAAAAAAATTTTTTTAGCTGCCTAAGCCTCAGTATAGACGCCTCCAGAGCAACCTAGACCGTTAGCATTCAAATTGAGGCTAAAGTCTGATCCTTTCCATGCCGATGGAGCAGACTAAACAAGGTTTCATACATGCAAGGAGGCATTGTTCGTGAATTCATTAAAGAATTTTGTGTCGTCTCTGTCTTTGACCACCAGGCTGGTAATTGCCATCTCCATTCTCATATTGACCATACTAGGAATACAAGCCGCCTTATCCATTCATAGAGCCAATCTTCATAAGCAGGAAATGATAGAGGATGCCCTTAAGGGCAAAAACGCCTTTATGAAGGAGGCCCAGGACCTCATGGTCGACCTGTTGAAGCAGGCCCTCATCATCTCTAGCATGCCTGGGGTGGAAAGGGCTCTTGCCGAACACGATAGACAGGGCCTGATGGAAATTGTCGAGGAAATGAACCAGGCCATAAAGGCCAACATTGGACACCCCATCAAGCTTC
>JAADCZ010000085.1 GCA_013154175.1 Thermodesulfobacteriota bacterium | reverse complement strand
TCATGTGGGGTGTTCTACAAATTTTTTCTTGACGAACTCTAGCTCTTGTTCCTTTGAGTGTATGCGTCCGTCTAGTCTTTCTTCCCTGAGGCTTTCAAGGATATTACGATAAAGGGGGCCAGGCGTAAAGCCAAGCCTCTTTAAGTCGTCGCCGGTAATTTCAGGTTTCACCCGTGAAAGCTCGGTAATGTATCTGGAAATGGCCTGTCTGGCATCTCCTTTTGAAAGGGCCATTGCGTAAAGGAGAAACTCTGTCTCTTGCCCCTGAAGGATTCTTACTATCTGGCTGTTTTTTATCTGGGGAGATTTTTCGATTTTTTCAATTACCTTTTTTGCCTTCTCTGGAGCCTTGGTAATCTTCTGGGCAACCCTGCCAGAAAGGGACAGGCGCTCGAGGACCTGGAGCCTCTGCCTGTATGACAATTTTGTTAAAAGGGCCATGAGATACACCTGCCACCTCTTTATCTCCCTTTCCAGATAGAGAAGCTCGTACCATGCGAGCACATCATAGACCGAGTCAAGTAGCGCCTTTTGACCATCATCAATGTCAAGCCCCTGGTTTATGGCCTTCAGGACCCCAAGCTGTGCCAGGCGCATGAGGCATGGGCGCGGATCTGGCTCTTCCAGTATGAGTCTAAGCTCTGTAAAGAGCCTTTTTCCTGAAAGACGCTCAAGTATTCCAAGTTTCAGGCTGTTTTTTATGAGCCTTAGGGTGTGCTTTCCAATCTTGAAGCCAAAGCGCTGTTCAAATCTTACTGCTCTTAGGATGCGGGTCGGGTCGTCAATGAAGCTCAGGCTGTGAAGGACCCTTATTATTCCGTCCTTTAGGTCTCTTTGGCCTCCGAAAAAGTCTATTAGAAGGCCAAAATCCTTGGGGTTTAGCTTTATGGCCAGGGTGTTGATGGTAAAATCGCGCCTGAAAAGATCGAGCTTTATGGAAGATAGGGCAACCGTAGGCATGGCAGCCGGGTATTCGTAGTATTCCCAGCGGGCAGTGGCAACGTCCACCTTTGAGCCATCTGGAAAGATGACTACTGCTGTTCCAAATTTCTTGTGGGAGCGAACGCGTGCCTTGAGCTTTTCTGCAAACCTTTTGGCAAACTCGATCCCATCCCCTTCTACAACGAGATCAATGTCAAAGCTTGGGCTCTTAAGGAGTAGGTCCCTTACAAAACCGCCCACAACGTAAACATTCATATTGAGCTCGTCTGCCGTCTCCCCGGCCCTTTGAAGGAGCCTCAGGGTGTCGCGGTCGAGGTGCATCTCCATGAGCTTTTTTATGTTGCGCCTGTGGGCCACTGGGGGAATGAGGGATTCCGGCCTTTTTGATGGATCAGAGCTTATGGCCTGAAGGAGGTCTGTTCGGGTGATTATTCCAACGAGCTTGTCCTCCTCGACCACGGGAATGAAACGCTGATGCCCCTCAACAATTGCCTGCTGAACCTGGGAGATGTCATCTTCAGGTGAAAGGGGCTTGAACTCTGTTGACATATATTCTGAAACGGGCTGTCTTCCAAGGCCGTGAAAGAGGGCCTTTTCCACTATGTTTCTGGTGACATAGCCCTGGATGGCTCCGTCAACGGTTACTGGCACAATGGAGAAGCCATACTTTGCAATAAGTTCCTGGACCTCGAAAATGGGGGTGTCCGGGCTTACGGAAATGACAGGGCTGGACATTATGTCCTTGACCTTTGGCCCCTTTCCAAGATGGGAGGTGAGTGCGGCGATAAGTTTGTTTTCTGCCTCTGAAAGTGTCACTCCCTTGAGGGTGCAGGAGGCCGCAAAGGCATGACCGCCACCTCCAAGCTCGCCCAAGATCTTTCCCACATCGACGCGCCTGTCCCTGCTTCTTCCAACTATCACAACGTGATCGTTCATTAGGGCCAGGGTGAAAAGGCAGGGGATTCTGGCCATATCCATGAGCTCATGGGCCAGGACGGAAAAGTCGTCTATGTACATGGATGAGCTCGATTTGGCAATGGTGACCGAAACACCACCAAGTTCCAGGGTCTGGGCAGATTCAAGAAGGTCGTTCAAGGCTGCTATGTGCTCAGGAGTAAATCTGCTTCCAAGATAGCGGGATACCTTGGAAAGATCCGCCCCTTTTTCGAGGAGCCATGCTGCCTGGCGAAGGTCTTCAGGAGTGGTGGAAGAAAACCTGAAAGAGCCGGTATCCTCATAGATTCCAAGGAGAAACAGATCAAGTTCCTGCTGGTGAAGGTGTGTGGTGCGTCTTCGGAGCCTTTTTAGCAAGAGTGTCGTGTTTGCCCCGGTTCCTCCGAAGACGTATTTGTTAAGATTTATGTCGCTTTCCTCTTTTTTGTGGTGGTCAAAGACAACCACTTCAATGCCTGGACGCTCCAAGAGCCTTGAAAGCTCGCCAAGGCGCTGGCTCTGGTTTGTATCCACTATTACGAGCCTTTTTAGGTGCGATAGATCAAGCTCCTTCAATTTAAAAAAGAGGGAGGCAAGGGGAGAGCCTTCTTCCTTGAGGGCCTTTAGATATTGGCGCACCGCCTTTTCCTGGGAGCCTGGAAGGACTATGGCCACCCTTTCTGGATAAAGCCTAGAGGCAGCCACTGTTGATGCGATGCCATCAAAGTCGGCGTTTAGATGGGTGGTAACAAGGGTTAGCGGTTTGCTCGAGGGAGTTTGAGCCTGCAAGGTTTTGTCTTTTTAAAAAATTAAAAAGGGGGCATTGCCCCCTGTCACCAAGCCTGGTTGAAACCTGGCGTTATTCCTTGATCTTGTGAGGATTGATTGTGAGAACCGGGCAAGGAGCATCCTTGATGACACCCTCTGCCACGCTACCGAACATGACCTTTTCGAGGCCCTTGCGTCCGTGGGTTCCGATGATGATCATATCGATATCGTTCTTCTCGACGTTTTCGACGATTGTGTCAACGATATCACCAACTTCTATCTGGGTTTCCACGTCCTTGATGTCCTCGAGCTGTTCGGCAACAAGCCTCCTCATGGATTTTTCTGCACCTTCTACGAGGTCCTTTTCCAATGCGGCATACCAGGCAGGCCCCATCTCGAAACCGGCAAACTCCTCTGGGCTCCTGACAACGTGAAGCAAATATAGTTTTGCATTGAAAGCGTTTACCATATCCTTTACTAGGGGCAGGATTTTGTCAGTGGCACTGGTAAAATCAACTGGAAATAGTATCTTTTTTATTTGTGGCATCTCTCCCTCCTTTTAGTTTTAAAGACAAAAATTTATGCCGCCATTTATCAATATTTTATTATCATAATCACACGGCTTTGTGTCAAGGTAATTAATGGAAAATGTAGGCCCCTATGGATTGTTCCAGAAATATAAAGGCCAAAAATGGTGGGTGCGTTGTTCTAATTCATGGAATTTGGACAAGAGGTCTTGAAATGGCCCTTCTCAAAAAGAGAGTGGAGGCTGCAGGGTTTGATACGTATCGCTATTGCTATCCCGCTCTTAAGAGGTCATTTCACGAAAATGTATCTGGCCTCGAGGCCTTGATTCGTCAGTTGCTCTGTGAGAAGGGCTATGAAAGGCTCCATCTGGTCTGCCACAGTTATGGGGGCCTGGTTGCATGTGGCCTCTTGGAGGCCTTTTGGCAAAACAGAGCCAAAATCAGGTGCCAGATTGACAAGTGTGTGTTCCTGGGGACACCCCTCAATGGGGCCACATTGGTACGGCGCCTGGAAGGAACCCTGGTTTTGGAGCTGCTGACAGGTCACAGCCTTGCACCCTTGCGAAGGGGGGTGCCACCCAAGCCATCCTTCACCATTGACTCCATCATGGTAGCGGGCACATTGAATATCGGTTTTGGCATGTTTTTCCTGGAAGATGGAGATGGCATGGTGGCAGTGGCCGATACCCTCGCCCCCTGGCTCTCGGGGCATTTTAAGAAAAAGGTTACCCACCTGGGGCTACTCCTCTCTTCAGATGTTGCCGGGATTGTCACCCATTTTCTTTCCCAAAAATAAAAATATTCTCTTTTAAGGTTACGATTTGCCCTTCTTTTAATGTTTCCAGTATGTTAGAAGGTTAAACTTTATTATAGAAAATTTTAGACATAAATAGGTCAGGGTTGTATAATTGAATAGTTATATTTTTCACTTGTGTTTTAACAAAATTGTATGAAATGAAGCGGATATTTATTTCAAAATTGTAATAACGATGATTAAGCTCTTTCTGGTCGGTTTTAAAAAATCCTTAAAAATCAAACTGTTAGCCCTTTTATCTCTGGTGGCCCCTTTATTGCTTTAAGGCAGTTCTAGAAAAAACTTCAGAGAAAGGGGAACACTATGAGAGAAAGAGGAAGACATTATCTAGTTTTGGTGTCGTTCTTGTTTTTGGCCGGGATTACGTTTGCTGCCTCCCAGGGCTTCGCCCAGGAGGCAGCAAAGGCTCCCACAGTCGAGTCCAATGCCAAGGCCATAGAACAGGTTCAGATCCACGCAAACTACCTGTGG
Source organism: Thermodesulfobacteriota bacterium (assembly GCA_013154175.1). Taxonomy (GTDB): domain Bacteria; phylum Desulfobacterota; class Dissulfuribacteria; order Dissulfuribacterales; family QOAL01; genus JAADCZ01. The sequence goes on along the minus strand of JAADCZ010000085.1, from coordinate 9,268 downwards.
ACCTTGGTGGCGGCGGCCCTGGTTTTCTTTATGCAGGCCGGCTTTGCCATGGTTGAGGCAGGTTTTACCAGGGCAAAGAATGCCATCAACATAATGATGAAGAACATGATGGATTTTTCCATCGGCTCCCTCATCTTCTGGGCAGTGGGTTTTGGACTCATGTTTGGAGCAACCACCAATGGTTTCTATGGCACCACTGATTTTTTCCTGAGCGAATGGAAAGGGCCAGACGGAGATCAGTGGATACTGGCCTTCTGGATGTTTCAGGTCGTCTTTGCAGGTACTGCCGCAACCATCGTTTCAGGTGCAATGGCAGAGAGAACAAAATTTGTGGCCTACCTTTGCTACAGCGTTTTCATCTGTGGAGTCATCTATCCCATTTTTGGCTCATGGGCCTGGGGAAGCCTTTTCCACGGTAATGGCTGGCTGGAAAAGCTCGGTTTCATAGACTTTGCCGGCTCGACAGTAGTCCACTCCGTGGGTGCGTGGTGTGCCCTGGCAGGTGCCATCATCCTTGGCCCAAGAACAGGAAAATATGGTCCAAAAGGGGAGGTCAGGGCCATTCCAGGCCACAACATTCCCCTGGCAGCCCTTGGTGTCTTCATCTTGTGGCTTGGCTGGTTCGGCTTTAACCCCGGTTCCACAACCACAGCCGATACATCCATAGCCATGATCTTCGTAAACACCAACCAGGCAGCAGCAGCAGGTGCCCTGTCTGCCATGATCGTGTCATGGATACTGTTCAAGAAGCCTGAGATAGGCATGACCCTAAATGGTGCCTTGGCAGGTCTCGTTGCCATCACGGCAGGCTGTGCAAACGTGGCCCCTTCGAGTGCCATCATTATCGGTCTCGTGGCAGGTGTTTTGGTCGTCTTCTCCGTCCTTTTCATCGATCACGTCCTCAAGATAGACGACCCTGTTGGTGCTGTATCCGTCCACGGCGTGTGCGGCGCCTGGGGAACCCTTGCTGCAGCCCTTTTCAACATCGGTGGCACCTCGACCAAGATGATAACCACCCAGCTCATCGGTATTGGTGCCTGCTTTGTCTGGGCCTTTGGTATGGCCCTTATCCTCTTCAAGATAATAGACCTGATAGTTGGTCTAAGGGTCAGCGTCGAGGAAGAGCTGGAAGGTCTGGATATCACCGAACACGGTGGGCATGCATACAACGATTTTCAGGTCATTAACTAGATAGGAGAGGCAGAACCATGAGAAAGATAGAGGCAATCATCAAACCTTTCAAACTGGATGACGTGAAGGAAGGGCTCAATGAAATCGGAATAACAGGAATGACGGTTTCTGAAGTGAAAGGCCATGGAAGACAGAAAGGGCACAAGGAGATCTACAGAGGTGCCGAATATGTGGTTGATTTTCTTCCAAAGATCAAGCTCGAGATAATCGTTCCTGCTGAGGATGTCGGGCGGGTCATCGATACCATTTGTGAAAGGGCAAGAACCGGAAAGATAGGTGACGGAAAGATATTCGTCCTGCCCGTAGAGGAAGTAGTCAGGGTCAGGACAGGAGAAAGGGGACAGGAGGCTATCTAGCTTTCTTTGACTAACGTAAAGAAAAGAGGAGGAAGGTAACATCATGAAAATCAAAAAGATTGTTTGTTTCTTACTGGTATTTACCATGTTCACTGGAGCGGCTTCTGTGTTCGCCCAGGAGAAGCCCAGTGCAGATTTGTCAGTCAGCCTTTTGAGTGCATACATCTGGAGAGGGCAGCAGCTCAGCAAGAATTCCCTGGTAATTCAGCCATCGGCTACATTTTCTTACAAGGGATTCGCAGCCAACATTTGGGCAAACTATGACACTGATCTCTATCGCACCATTGAAAGTCTCGATAACCTCACAGAGACAGACTATACACTGTCCTATTCCCGTGATTTCGGTGCAATAAGTGCTTCAGTGGGCTACATTTACTATGCCTTGGATCAGGCGTCAGACAGCCAGGAATTCTACGTGTCTGCAACCCTCAATTCCTTTCTGTCACCCACTTTCACTATCTACAGGGAGTTTTCCCACTATCCAAGCACCTATATGAGTCTGCAGGTCTCTCACAGCTTCGCAATGACAAATGATATCTCCTTGGATGTATCTCTCTTGGGAAGCGCACTCTTCTCTGATGATGCAAGCGCCTACCCAGATCCAGATGATCCAAGTGACGAGTTCTCTGGCCTTCACCACGGAAAGGCCACCATTTCCATGACGATTCCCTTGTCAGCCATTGCTAGCTGTGAATCTGCCAGGTATTTCACCATTACCCCCGAGGTGGATTGGGTATTTCCTCTAAGTGGAGACGGCTCAAAGGATATGTCTCACAGGGCACTTGGAAGCACCGACAACAACTTTGTCTACGGAGGAGCTACAATAAGCTTTTCATTCTAATCAGTTAAATCGTACCAATCCGGTATCTTGCCTGTTTTCTAACTGAGAAGTAAACACCGAGGCGGCCCAGTAAATGGGCCGCCTTTTTTGTTTTTTAGGGGTATCGTCCTTGACTTAGAGGTGATAATACTTAGATTGCAATAATAAAAAATGAAGCCTTATTGGGGTAAGAAGTTGAAATTTCTAAAGAAAAGGGAGGAGTAGATAATGGAAAAACTGACTACCAGGTTAGAGGAGATTCTAGAAAAGGCAAAAACCGCTGACAAGAAATCTTGTAAGGTAACCTTGTTCAAACAGCCTGTTAAATATCTCGTCCATCCAGAGGCAGAGATTACAGAGGAGATGGAGGCCTACTTGTTCACGGCTGATTTCGATTTTGATATCGATGGCAAGCACTATGTTGTCCGTAAGGTCTATGCGACAGAGTTTGCCACAGAATCCTTCGAGGCAAAGCTTGCCACTAGAAACCTCGCCAATGCAAGGCTTAAGGATGACTACAAGCGTTTGAAGGATGCAGGAATCGAGGTGGAGGAAAAGTATTTCGAGGAATAACAGCCTGTGGCTCGTTCCTTAGAAAGAATCGAGAAACCTTGAAACATACCTCCGTGAAAAGGGCCTGTGTTATGCGCGAGATATAACACAGGCCCTTTTCTGTTCCTGGATACTAGAACCCTCTGCCAGTTTTTTTGTAAGCCAATTCCAAGACGTATTTAGATACCGATATTTGAAAATGGTAAAAATTTTCTTGTTCTGATGAAAATTTTTCCATTTGAAAATTTTTCTTTGTAAAACCCCCCTTCGTTTTCGTGTCAAAGGCCCATCTGATTCCAAGTTTTAGGAATATTTATTGCGCCCCTTTAAGAATCCGTAGGTAGAAATTTTTGTTTTCGAACTTGGTTCAGGCATTTTGTACCCATTCAACGTTATGGACCTGTCATTGATGACTCAACTTTTAAATGTGGGGGAGGAAAGATGGTGAAAGTGATAAGAAACCTATGGATTTTTGCAGCATTCTCACTTGTTTTTCTTTATGGGCTCAACAATGTCTTCGCAGGTGTAGCAGAGATAAGCCGTAGTCTCGACCCTATGACCTTGCGCTATCTGAGCATGACCATCGAGCCAGACGAGACTTCAGCCATTATCGAGATCGTTTCAGGCTCTGGAGATATTGACCTTTATGTAAGAAAGGATGAACCAGCAACCGGGCAGACGAGTTCTGAGATAAGCTACAATTCCGATTTTGCCTCAGAATCCCCCTCCTGGGATGAGCGAATAGTCATTGACCAGACTACCAATCCACGCCTTACGCCTGGTACCTGGTACTTGACCCTGGTCAATCTGAATGAATATCCGGTGATAGTGCGGGTCAGGGTCACAACCCAGACAGCGACTGCCACTTCAACCACAACTACAACCACTTCGACAACCTCAACCACAACGTCCACCACAACGAGTTCGTCGCAGACAGGCGGGGAAAATCCCGCATTCATGCCTGAGACGGGCTTGTGGTACAACAAGGACATGCCTGGGCACGGCATCGATATTGAACGTTCCGGGGCAAATCTTGCCGCTGTTTGGTACACCTACAACACCGACGGGACCCCAACCTGGTATCTCGCCCTTGCTCCATATTCCGGGCAGCGAATCTGGAGTGCCACCCTCAACCGCTACCGCTGGACAGGAAGTTCAGCCACGGCCAGCCCAGTGGGAAACATTACCCTGGAGTTTAAGAATCCAACCAAGGCAACATTTCGCTGGACACTTAACGGGCAAAGCGGAAGCGAACCAATAAATCGTTTTTTCATGGATGATGGTGTGCCACAAACAAATCTTACCGGGCTCTGGTACAACAGTTCAGAACCAGGCTACGGTTATTCCATAGATACCCAGGGGGACACCGTGGCCATAGTAGCCTACTTCTACGACGGCCAAGGCGAGCCCAGGTGGGCCTTGAATTCGTCTGCTGGGCAAAATGTCTTTGCCCAGGCCACCGTACCCGCCACTGTATTCTTCGGCCCCTGCCCGGGCTGCCAAAACACAGGCTTCAGATCCCAGCCAGCGGGAACCATTTCCAGAAACTTTACCGATACCACCCACGGCACCATAAGCACGGAGATAGCCCTTCCTTCTCCCATGAATTCGTCGTGGTCTCGCCAGAATGTTTCGGTAACCATGCTCAGCAACCCTGTGGATAACAAGAAGCTGGAGCTTCAAATTGTTATGGACAAGGTGCTGGAGCTCTTTTCTGGTAGTACAGACTTGGTAGGCGGATTTTCCGACAGCTTCAGCTCTCTGAGCCTGTCCAATATCGAGTCGTCAACATGCCCCCACATAGATCTTGGCAATGTGGACGACCTGGACTTTTCAAAACCCATGTTTTTCCCCATTCATGTGGATTTTGGCTCCGGTTGTACCGATAAGAAGGGAAACACATGGAGCGGTTTCCTGGATCTGCCATTAAATGTCATCTATGGCTCCACGCTCCATCTGGATGGTCAGCTTTCCATCCATGACATAGTAAAAAACGGGCACTTATTGAGCAGTGGCGATGCAGGATTCGTCTTTGATTTTTCCGAAAATTCTAACACTGACCTGGTAAGTGGAACGGGAAACATTCAGCTCAATCTGAAGGATTCCTCTTCACAGCCACTGACGGGTCAGGTGGCCCTGGATTTTCGAGACGTCGACTTTGCGCCCATTATGTCCCTGGCAAGTGGTTCTAGCCAGACTGCATCCATAAATGCGATTTTGGAATTTATAGGGGCGAACGGTATGGTGAATATCAATCTTACCAATGTCACAAGTGGTTCAGACACCTACAATGGAAGTATCTCCATTCAGGGGCAGACAAAGGACGTGGGGCAGGTATCCCTGAACCTGCAATCCAATGATGGCCCCATAACCGGAAGGTTCACCATAAGGCGCGGCTCTTCAGACTCGGACTTCTTTGTCTCCACTGTCAGCCCTGCAAACATATCTGGTTATGAGGTAACGATAGACAACCTGGAGATCAACCCTGATGTCTGCGAGGACGGGCCAATTGCTGGAAATGTTGTCATAACCAAAGATGGAAACAGCGGGAGGTTCACCTTCAATCAGTCGTGTCTTGGTTACGTGTTCACAGGCCTTTGATCAAGGGAAAAATTGGGCGTGGCAGCCAGGTTTGCGCTACCTGGCTGCCCTGTTTGCCTCTTTTCTTGGCCCTGTTCCTGGGTAGTACCCTGTTCAGGCCTGCAGATTCTCTTGCCTGGTACACCCTGCTCCATCAGGACATTGCAAAAGAGGCCCTGGAAAACGCACCAAGTGAGATAAAAAACGCCCTTGGTCCATATTCCAATATCATCCTTTGGAACTCCATGGTTCCTGATATGTTTTTGCAGGACTGGGAAAATCACGAATGGAACGTCCATGGCGGCCCTTCCTCCACATTTGATGCACCAGGCCACATCGATGAACTTGCCGCCCAGTTGATAACGATCCTTAGGGGTCGAGACTATAAGATGGAAGAGGTGGCAAGCCTGTTTGGGCTTCTGTCCCATTACATGGCCGATGTCAATCAACCCCTGCATACCGATGATTATCTGGATGACAATGCAGAAGTGCACTTAAGGTATGAAATGGATGTCTATTCCAACAGAGGCAGCTTGAATTTCGTTCCAACTGGCGTGGCCTTCTGGGAAGACATCAGGGAGCGGGTCATACAAAGCTGTATGAGGGCAAATGTCTATTACCCCCTCATCATGGAGGAGTATCAGTCAGGACAGGGCCTCGAAGGGCTTAAAAAGATAACCCAGTTGTGCTACCAAAGTGCGGTTTCAGACATCATTGATCTGTGGTCGACCATCTGGTTTTCCGCAAGGGCCAAAGAGCCTGTACGGATCGCCCTGAAACTCGACATGGGTGAGTTTTCTCCAAAGGACGTGCTTAGCCTTCAGGTATCGTCCATAGTCTCGAGGCCTTGTCTCATGGGTGATCTCTATCTTATGCTCCAAGACGAAAACGGAACCGTAACCTATCTTTCCCCTTCTGGCCGCTGTTCTGAAACTCCCTTGCCGGCCAGGGCCAAGTGGCATCCAATGACACGCCATAAACCCATAAGTATCCACATGGAGATTCCTGACTCGTTTCAGGGAAAGGATTTCGATGTCACTGGTCTGGTTGTTCCAAAAGGGCAGGATGTTGCCTTTGGCCCCTATCTCAGCAATAGGCCAGGGGTAAGATTTCATATTGGAAAGAAGGCCTTTGACAATTTGGGCAAGGAGATAACAGAGGAACCCTATCTATTCCTTTCGGCTTCAGGCTCTTCAGAGCCGGCCAGGCAACTCGTTATCCACAGTTGGGACCTCATCTTTCTAGGTGATAAAGCAGAAAGCCCCCTTGAGAAAGGTGAGGAATCAAGCCTCGACCTTTTTGCCCCAGGCAAGTTCAGGCATGTGATGATGTATCTTGGAAGAGATGCTTGGGGAAGGCCTGTCGCCTTGGACTTTGCTGGTCTCGATGGGCTTGTTCTTTTCAGGCTTCCAGAGTCCATCTACGAGACGACCCCCTTTGTTAAAGGATCCAGCCAAGAATATGACCTTTTTGCCTACAAAAACCGAACGGCAAAGCGGTTGAATCCCCAAGACCTTCAGAGGGTTGAAGAGTCGAGGCGCAAGCTCATGAGGCAGATAGAGTTGGACCTTGAGGCAGGGCTGCCATATCAGGTGGAATGTTACTGGTCCGGGAATCTTTGGGACAAATCCATCCATCTGGTGGATGACGGACGGGCAAATGGTGTCAGCTGCACAGATTATTTACTTGGTCTTCTGGAAGATAACGCCACGGTCTGCATCCACGGCTCCAGAATGAATGCAGTTGCCATCGAAGATTATATCTTTTCGCATCCAGAGGTGCTTCATGCAAAAATCCCCAGTAAATGGAACCCGTTTCCCTGTGAGGTGAGTATCTATGACATATTTGAGATGGGTTTCTATTTGGTTGACCCTCCTCCCCACATCTTTAGATGTGACGGGACCACTGAAACAGGTGTACCTGTGCCTTCAAGCCTAGCCCAAAGCCCACAGCTTGATTCCATAACACCTGTACCGGTTCCACCCTTTTTCAATGGGCCAGTGGAAGAGGGCCATTCAGATTTGTTTGATGACGTTCCTTGGTGGTGCTGCAGTGACTAGGCTGGCCCCTACCAGCCACCGCCACCTCCGCCGCCTCCGCCTCCGCCAGAGAAGCCTCCACCCCCAGAGGCTGAAGTCCTCGATATGGTTGCCGTGGATATTGCAGAGTTCAGGCCCTCTCCAAGGCTGGATGAGACCGAAGACATGTCATAGAAGTGGGGGCCATAGAACCACGCAGGCTGTACCGGTGGAAGCCCTGCGGCTTCGAGATATTCCTGAAACCTTTGGGCCCACTGATTTTCCACATCGAGGGCCATCGCCCAGGGAAGGTATTTTTCAAAGAGTTCAGGGGCCTTGTCTGGTGGGGTGAGGGCTTCGAGCCTTGGGGCCTCTGCAGTCTTTAAGAACATGCGAAAGCCTTCCAGTTCAGCCAGAATCTTTGCCCCCTTCATGGTGGGTGCCTTCATGAGATGATAGAAAGTGAAGTTGACCAGGGCCAGAAGTACATAGATCACAAGAGAGGTTGCCCCAAGGAGCATGTAGTAGAAACTGCCCCCCACAGCTATCCCCAGCAAGAACATGAGGGAAAATACCACATCTCTGAATGTGGCTATTCGCTGTCGCCAGGGCATGGAACCAAGGCCCCTTAGGCCCATGAGGGCGTTTCCAATGAGAATGAGCGAAAAGCCTGCCCAGCCAGTGAGCCACGCAGTTATGAATATGGCAGGCACAAATTCCCTGGCACCTGCTGCCAACATGAGTAGCGCCAATCCAGACATTACGAGGCCCGGCACGAGATACCTTCTGTTTGTGAGGAAATAGACCATTTCATACCGGCGTCTGAGGCTTTCCTTCAATATCTGCATGGCAGAATTTATCTTGCTCCGATAGGCTTGGGAGAGTGTGACAACAGGGGACGTGCCAAAAAGGACCTTGAGAACCTTGTCCTCTCCTTCTGTGAGTTTTTCCTTTGGGGCAAGGTCTGTCTTTTCCAGCTGATAATCGCCATTTGTCTTCTTTATGCGGACAGCACCCTTTACCGCAAGGTTTACGAGGCACACTGCAAAGGTCTTGTTGTCGAAACCCATCTTTCTGATAAAGCGTGCAGCGCTTGGGCCAATGTTCTTGGGAGGATTGAATCTTGGCACAATGGGGCCAAGATCCGGGTCCTTACCTACCTGTTTCCATGTATAAATGTAGTAGGCAGTTACTACGAAGAGGAGCAAGATTGCCCCAAACTGCCAGAAGTTGTCCCGGATGAAATAGCCGATTTTGGCCAGTGTGGAAGGTTCAGCAACCACACCCTTGGGCCAGGCAACTGCAATGGTGAAGTCTTCACCAGGGTAGAGGGGGGAAGTGGTCTCAAATTTTATTTGCCTTCCTGTGACATCTACAACTCTAGCCGTAGTGTGACTGGACCCTGGCCTTCCTGTGTAGGTGGCGTATCTTACGAACCCTGCCGGCTCTGGCAGGCTGACGGTTGCCTCAGCCTTAAGGATGGGAAATGCCCATCCGCTACCTGTGACATTCCAGTAGAGCTCGTCAAAGTCCTTGAAGTAGCGGATTATTCTTTCCACCTGATATGTCAGCAGGAAGGTGTGGAGCCCTGGGGGCAGAAATTTGTTTGAAGAACCTATGTAGATTCTGAGAAGGCCTGATTTTTTCTTTGTGTGGAAAGGTGCCCCTTGCCCGTCTATTTCAACATCCAGAATGGTAAGTTTTGGGCGAAACTTGACAAATGCCCACCCTTCAAGGCTGTACTCGAGGGG
>JAADCZ010000088.1 GCA_013154175.1 Thermodesulfobacteriota bacterium | reverse complement strand
AACATTGATGTTTTTCACCCTACTTATCGTAACATTTGCACTCGCCGCCTTCGTATCCTTCATAGTTGTCAGAACCTTCAAGAGGCCTGTTGCCCTTATCTTTCAGCGGATCGTCAACGACCCAATAAGTTCGGTTTGGGAACGCTATATCACCTTTGCCGCCTATGTTGTGGGAATCTCTGGCGGAGTTCGCATACATCAGCTTGAACGCTATATAAGTGCACCATACAAGGGTCAGAAAGTCCTTGTCCTAAACCCAGAGCGTTGGACATTGGAGGTGTATAGAACCATTATAGAAACCTTGCAGAGCCTTGCCTGGATGTATCTGGTTGTCTTTGTCTTCGCACTGTTAGCGTACGTTATCGTAAGGGCATTCGAATTAAGATATGCAAGAAAGGAATGAGCCATGAAATCCACTAGCTTGGAACTCACCGTACTTTGTGAAAACTCAGTGGCTGGCCCCTTTGGCCTCATTGGAGAACATGGATGGGCTGCCTTGGTTGAGGTTCGAGGCAGAAAAATACTCTTTGATACTGGCCAGGGCCTGGGCATCATCAATAACGCCATGAGGCTTGGCAAAGACCTTTCGTCAATAGATTTCCTCGTACTCAGCCACGGCCACTATGACCACGCATCTGGAATCCCCCAGGTGGCTTCGGTGGCTGCACCCTTGACTGTTATTTGCCACCCTGATGTATTTGTCTCGCGTTACTGGTCAAAGGATGGAGCGCGCAGATTCATAGGCATGATACATAATCGGGATCACCTGGAATCCCTGGGATGCAGGTTCAAGTTCTACAGGGAATTTGCAGAAATCTTGCCGGGAATCTACGTGACAGGCGAGGTACCCAGGGTCACGGATTTTGAACCTCCTGACCCACACATGGAGATCAAGGAGCAGGGGGACAATGGGCCCAAATTTTCTCAAGATCCACTCCTAGACGATCTTACAATGGTGGTGGATACCCCAAAAGGGCTTCTGGTTCTTCTAGGTTGTGCCCATGCAGGGCTAATAAACATCCTTACCCACATCAGGAAACATCTGCCTGACAAAAAGATACATACCGTTATTGGAGGAACCCATCTGGGCTTTGCCAACAGGGAACAGCTGGATAAGACATTAGAAAAGCTGGATGCATTCCAGGTTGAGCATCTGGGTGCATCACACTGCACTGGCCTTCAAAATGCAGCTCGCCTCTATTGCGAGCTTGGTGATAAGTTTTTCCACGCAGCAGTGGGCACTAAGGTCACCATTTAGAAGGTGGACCAGAACAGAGGGCCCAGGGAAACCTTCCTGAAACCTACCCCTATCAGCCGAAGACCCTTTACAGCCTACACATAAAAAGAAAGGGCAGGCGCCCAGGTGTCATACCCAGGCAACCTGCCCTTTTTCCTCACCAGAAGAGGCGTCTTTATTTCTTTGCCTTACTGGACTTGGTGGACTTGGTGGCCGAAGTCCCCTTTGGACCCCTTGGCCCTCTTGGACCCCTTGGCCCTTCTGGCCCTGGAGGACCCTGTGGACCCTCTGGCCCCGGTGGACCTTGTGGACCTTCTGGACCTGGAGGCCCTTGCGGACCTTCTGGGCCTGGTGGGCCCTGTGGACCCGGATCACCCTTGTCGCCCTTGGGACCTGGAGGTCCTTCTGGACCAGGTGGGCCTTGTGGACCCTCTGGACCTGGCTCGCCCTTTGGACCCGGAGGTCCCGGTGGCCCTGGAGGCCCTGGAGGACCTGGTGGTCCCTGTGGTCCTTCTGGACCCGGTGGGCCTGGAGGTCCCTCTGGCCCCGGTGGACCTTGTGGACCCTCTGGACCTGGAGGCCCTTGCGGACCTTCTGGGCCTGGTGGGCCCTGTGGACCTGGATCACCCTTGTCACCCTTGGGACCTGGAGGTCCTTCTGGACCAGGATCGCCCTTAGGCCCTGGAGGACCCTGTTTACCCGGTGGACCCTGTGGGCCAGGATCGCCCTTTGGACCACGGAGCTGTCCACTTTCTAAGGCCTGTTTTATCTCTTGGAAATCCTTCTGAAGGGCTGTAAGCCTCCTGTATGCCATGATACCGAAGATGCTTAGCCCGATAGCCACAAATGCAAGAACAATAGCCATTTTCCCTCCTTCAGCTGACTACTTACATATGCGGTAGAAACTACCCATGAATGTATTTATTCCTCTCCCTAACTATAAAAAAGGAAGTTAGACTACCAAATGAGTAGAGTCAATATGAAATTTTTTTTCACAACACCATTTTAATGTATTGAATAAGTTCAAATTTCAACTTCCGCCCAACTCACTCAACTTAACATACCATTATCATTAGAGAAAATCCGCACTAGAATCATCGGCCAAAATTAACTCTGCTTGTCATCGTCCACCCCTGTCGAGGTATCGTCCCTTCCAGTAAGGGCACCTATATATGAACGAATAAGCCCTATGGGCCCCTTCTTGATTAGGGCAGATATGAGACATGCAAGGGCCCACAGACCTATGAGACCAGCGATTCCAAAAAATAATATGAAAAAAAGAGTGGTCATTTGGATTCACACCATAGAAAAAGCGGTCGTGCACCATCTACAGAGATTGCATCTCTGCAAATGTGTTGCACTGTTTTATGTCACCAGAGTCAAAACCCCGCATGAACCATTTCATCCGCTGCTTGGAGGTACCGTGGGTGAAGCTGTCGGGCACGACATACCCCTGTGTCTCCTTTTGCAAGGTGTCATCCCCAATACGGCTTGCAGCATTCAAGGCCTCTTCAATATCTCCAGGCTCCAGATACTTTCTCGCATAGTGACCCCAGACCCCTGCAAAACAGTCGGCCTGTAACTCCACAGGTATTTGAAGACGATTTGCCGCCCTCTTATCTCCAGAGCGCATGGCCCTCTCCTGAAGGGAGTGAACCTTTTGCAGAATGCCCATGATGTTCTGCACATGATGGCCAACCTCATGGGCGAGTACATAGGCCTGGGCAAAGTCACCAGGGGCGCCGAAGCGATTGGCTAACTCGTCGTAGAAACTGAGATCGAGATAAATCTTGTGGTCCACCGGGCAGTAAAATGGCCCCACCTGGGCACTGGCAAAGCCACAGCCACTTTGGGTTGCACCACGAAATAGGACGAGTACTGGAACCTGATACTTGTAACCATATTTCGGCAAGAGCTGACTCCATACGTCCTCGGTGCTGGCAAGGACCTTTTTGATGAATACCGCCTGGGTATCATCTGCCTTTGACGGAGCCCTGGACTCCATACTTTGACCTGGTTGCAAAATCGCCAGGGGGTTGAAGCCCATCAGATATGCTCCAACGCCAATGGCAATGATTGCCCATCCAAACTTTGTACGAAGAAGAATCCTGATAAGGGGCCACAACATGAAAATGGTCTGAAAGGAACCACCTCTCATTCCAGACTGGTAACGTCTATCTTCTACATTTCGACTTTCTCTTTGGTCATCAAGACGCACGGAAATACACCCTCCTTGCTCGTAATTATCTCGAAGTCCAACCGCCTATGCCCAGCAGTTCCAGGTTCACAAGTATGGACGTATCGTCAGAGTCGGTCTTGAGCTTGCCCTCTATTGCCCAGCAACTCGACGTATAGCGTATGACATATTTTGACTCAATTTGTTTGTTTCGTTTGAAGTCTTGCTTGATATGAAACCTGAAGGACCAGGCAGCGGTCAAAATGGCATTCATATTAAAGTTCAGCTCGTTTATGTCTTCGAGCTTGTGATATCTGTAGTCCAGATCAAAGGTGCTGCCACGATACCCGACATAGCGCCAGCGCACGTTGTGATTCCTAAATCCATCACCATAGAAGTTGTACTTGGTATCGTAACGCAACCAGAAGTCTGGAAAGGGAGTGAGGTCTATCTCTCCGTAGAGATCAGACAGGCGCCTTGGCTTAAAATTCTGCGCAGAGAGCACCGTTGGCTCCTTATGGAAGTTGTACGACTGCTGCAACTTGACCCTGAGTAGATCAGAGTAGGAGTGACGCCCCTGCCCCATGCCCCTTTTTCCTGTGACAAAGGACAACAGGGAAAAGATTATCTTGTTTCTTTCTGGGTATAGGTCCCGCTGATCAATAGTTGGTATATCCCGACTGCTTCTGTAGGGAGTGTAAATATAGCTTATGCGTGGGGTTATGTAATGGCGCCATGTCCCCGAGTCGCTGGTGCCGTAATTTCTTGCAAAGGTCTTGGACAAATCTCCTGTGATGGAATACCTGAACTTGTTTGCAGTGTCATCGGGATTGTTGTCGTAATCATCCTCTCCGTAGGCGACATAAATACTGTCTTCAAGACTGCCTGTTATGACCAGGTCCGCCCAGTCAAAGAGGTCAACAGGCGTAGAAATGGAAGGATTGAGCCTGATTCTGTGCTCCTTGGTGCCCTGCTCCCTCCAGTAGTCGGTGTAGTCGAAATCAAACTGGTAATACAAGAGGCGTTTCCAAAGGGGGCGCTTGAATGAATGAAGAAGGGCGCTGGGAAGTGTCTGGACGGTGTACCCCCTCTGCCCAAAGAAATGATTGTCATTGTAGCGGCCATGAAAGCCAAGAAACAGCTCTTCAGTCTCCCTGGTTACCTGGGCAACCGAGGGCCTGATTTTGTCTGTATCCTCTGCCAGGTTCCTGTGGAACCACTTCTTGAAGGTCTCGTCGCTACGGGTGAATCCCATAAGACCGGTGTCGAACTCCTGGAGGTAATCCATATCGCTCATAAGATCCACATCGAGCTTGCCCAGGAAACCAAAAGGAAGGGCCTGATTCAGCTTGCCCCTGATCCACCACCTGAATTCGTTCCCCCTGACGTGACCATCGCCATTGAAGTCGTTGTCATCCTTTTTGTCATTGAGAAAGTTGTAACGCACAATGGCCTTATCGGTCTGGGAAAAGACGTGCCTGTATTCCACGCCCTCCATCCAGCCCCTGCTGGACATGGGATGCTGATAAAAGGTGAGATCCATGCTGTCATTCAGGACGAGGAAAAAGGGCACATCGATACCGATTCCATTGCGCTTGGAGGAGGTGTACTCAGGGATGAGAAACCCTGTCTTGCGATATCGATTTATGGGAACGTAGATCCAAGGAGAAAACAGGACGGGAATATCCTTAATTTCAAAAAAGGCATTTTTCCCCTTGGCCTCACCATCTACCGTGAGGGTCAAGTCCCTGCACCTGAATCGCCAGTCTTGATCTGGCATGGGGCAGGTGCTCACTGTGGCATCAACTGCGTGATACTCTTCAGGCCCGGTCTTTTCCAGTTCCTTTGCTGTAAGGTGAATATTGTTGCGTCTCAGATAAAGAAAGGCATCTTCCATCTGGCCAGTGGAAGTCTTCAAATCCAGGCTCCCCTTGGCCCCCTTCAACACATCCTGACCAAGATGTATCACCACATGGCCACTGGCGTAAATCTTTCCTGCCTCTTCATCGTAGATAATTTTGTCTGCAAAGACCTTTAACTTTCCCCTTTTTACCTCAACGGAACCTTCGGCAATGACAACCTTGGAGTTGTGAAAAAAGACCAGACGCTCCGCCTTGATGTCCCAGGGGGTATCCCCCTTGGCTATCTTGGCTTCCAGACAGGGGGGCGCCAAGAGGAGTATGTTGACCAAGAGCCATGCCTGAAAGAAAACCGAATCTACTCTTCTTAAAAGTTGCACCATCATTTAGACCACTGAAGATGGCATAAAGATTTTATTGTAAAGATTCAAGGCATACCTGTCTGTCATACCTGCTATGAAATCGCTGACATGGCGTTCGTAAGGGGTCTTGCCATCCTCAATGACCCTCTCCTCCTCGAAAAGCCGTTTTCTTTCACGCAAAAAGGCATCCTTGTTCTTGATGAAATATTCATAGAGCTCGAACAGTATCTTCCTGGCCTTTTCAAACTCCCTGTGTACCTGCGGTGCCCGATACACGTTGTCGTAGAGGAAGGCCCTCAGGCCCAGCATTGTCTCCATCATCTGGGGGCTAATATCAAGTTCAATGGCCTCGCTGGTGACCCTGGTGGCCCTTATGACATCCTTTATCATGGCAGATATGCGGCTACTGTGGGAATCACCAAGGACCTTGTTCACCTCTTCTGGCACAAGGGACTGTTTTATAACCCCACTTCTAATGGCATCATCCAGGTCGTGACTGAGATAGGCAATCACATCTGCAATTCTGACTATGCGCCCCTCAACAGTCTGGGCCGACTCCCCTGGTTCCTTTGGAATTATGTTACCAAATCCCTTGGAGTGTTTGAGAATTCCATCCCTCACCTCATAGGTCAAATTGAGACCCTTACCACCATTTTCCAACACATCCACAACGCGCAGGCTCTGGCGACAGTGGCTGAAGCCACCTGGCACGATCTCATTCAGGATGGTCTCGCCTGCATGGCCAAAGGGCGTGTGACCAAGGTCATGACCAAGGGCAATGGCCTCGGCCAGGTCCTCATTGAGTCTGAAGGCCCTTGCGATGGTGCGGGAAATTTCTGCTACCTCGAGGGTATGGGTGAGACGGGTTCGATAATGATCACCCATTGGAGACAGAAACACCTGGGTCTTGTGTTTAAGTCTCCTGAAGGCCTTGGAATAGACAATCCTGTCCCGATCCCGTTGAAAGGCGGTGCGGATAAAACAGGGCTTGGTCTTGAAACGCCTTCCCCTCGTCTTGCTGCTAAGACAGGCGTGGGGGCTCAGGATCTGCTCTTCCCTAAGTTCTAGTTCATCCCTGACCGTAAGCGGGCCCTTGACCTTGAGTCCTGTACCAGAGTCTATATACATGTTGCATGTTATAACTTTTCTAAAAGTTACAGGCAATAGATAATGGCCTATTGAAAAAATTCTCCCCTTTGAAAAAGCTCCATATGGAACCACACATCCAGGATTAGGTAAATAATCGATGTTGCACTACAAAGCACCAGGAACGCAGGAACAGCGCTTGTAAGCCCCCCTCCGCAACACCAAACTCCAAGGAAAACCAAAAGCAAAAAAGGAATGAGAAATTTCCTCTTATAGGTGGAAAGGTCAAACTTTC
Organism: Thermodesulfobacteriota bacterium; assembly: GCA_013154175.1. GTDB lineage: Bacteria > Desulfobacterota > Dissulfuribacteria > Dissulfuribacterales > QOAL01 > JAADCZ01. The sequence goes on along the minus strand of JAADCZ010000088.1, from coordinate 7,027 downwards.
CCTCCTGCACTGCCCACATGTCAATTCCCTGAACAGCGAATTCAACTGCAAGAATCAACACAACCAAAAGATGTGCCTTTGGTGGCGCAACGGGCAGAAGTGCCAGGGCTAGGAGGGGAATCACAATGGAAATGGCGAGATCCGCAAGGGAACCTGGCCCCTGGGACAGAACGCTTGGCAAACAGGCCCAAACATACTGGGCCCCTGATACCAAGGTCACCAAGAGTACGATAAATCCGTAAATCAGCTCCACCTGCCTCGCTGGAAAGAGTACGGCTATCAGAAAACCAAGGGTTTCGAGAAGAAGTGCAGTTCTGAGCCTGGAGGTGAGATTTCCGCTCTTGGAATAGATGGCCACAGCCAGAAACAGGGTTGCCAAGAGCAGACCAGACAAGAAGGCAATTGTCACGAGCTTGTCTGGAAAGGTGTTGGTAAGGAGAATGAGCCCAACGCCTATCATCTGGAGGGTGGTCTTTATCTTTGCAAGCTCGGTAACCCTCAACCCCTTTTCCCCAGGGGTCATAAAGCGCCTCATTTCCGTGACGAGAAACTCCCTGAAAAAAATGGGCCATACTATCCACATTGGCAAAATGTGAAGATCCACGAGGGGAATCAGGGTTACAGCAACAAATATCTTGTCGGCTATTGGATCGAGGAGCCTGCCCAGGGAAGTAACCCCATACTTTCTTGCAAGGAGACCGTCTAGGTAGTCGGTAAGGCCCAGAATCGCCAAAATAATGAGGGCCGCAAGTCTCGACGTAGTTCCGCCATATATCAGGAAAAGGGGCAGCGGCAGGATAACTATTCTCAGTGCAGTTATCTGATTGGCAGTGATCCTCATTTGCTTGTCTTATCGAGACCCTTCCATATTTGATAAAAGTTCTCCAGCAGCTCCCCCCTGGCCCTGCTCAGTTCCTGAAGATCCTTTATGAAGTTGCGATAGTCCCTGGCAGGACCTATCTCCAACTGGACCAGAAGGGGGTCACAAAAATACCAGGTGCACCTGTAGGGGCGCTGGGGCCTTGGAAGAACACACCCCTTATCCCCAATGAACTGGCAAATATCCTCTTCATTTACATTGAGATTGTAATTGGGTATCTCAAGTCCCAGGGCGAGAAACCCAACGACGTCTGCATACTCTGGAAAGCCAAACTTGTTGGCACAACATACTGTGCCGCAATAGGGACACACCTTTGCAGTATAGGACTGAATAAGGGGGTCAAGTTTCTGAAAGGCAGCCAAGAAGGCTGGAGCCCTCTTAAAAACAGGCTCGAGGGCCTGCCTGTTGTCCCTGAAAAAGGCCTTGAGATTTTCTATTTCTCCCCAGAAGGCAGCTGGATCCTTATAGTTTAGCCTTGGAAAAACCGTGGTATCAAACCCTATTACAGCCATAGCAGCGTCATTAACCTCGCAGTGAATTGTAAAGCCACCCCAGATATCGCATCAGGTATAGTCTTCATAGCCGTTTTTTCTAAGGGATTCAACAAGTTCCTTTACCCTGTCGAGCTCGTGCCGGGGGCAGACCAAAATGGCATCATCCACGCAGACCACGACCATGTCCTTGAGACCTATGGCGCCAATGAGTGTCTTGCCCTCTGACATCACCAGACTGCCTGTGCAGTCAAGGGTGAAGGCGTGGCCTTTCACCGCGTTTCCCTGTTCATCCTTGGGAAACATGCGATAGTAACTTTCCCAGACACCAAGATCGAACCACTCAAAATCACAGGGAAAGACCACAAGCCTCACCTCTGGAGCACTACCAAAGCCCCCTGCACACCTGGCAAGCCTTTCAAGGACTGCCGTATCAAAGGCATCATCAGGAAGCCCCTGATAAAGCCTGGCAGCCTCCTGGAAACGGCCTTCGAGCACGTTTTTCAATATTTCCCCAACAGGGCGCCACACAGAAAAGGTTTCATCCATGAGAACCTTGGACAAAACCCTCGGGGCAAAGGAGAGCATACCGCTGTTCCAGAGGTAGCGTTTGGAACTAAAATATGCCTGTGCCGTTGCTGGATCGGGCTTTTCATGAAAACTCGTCACTTCCATGCAGTTCCACCCCATGCATTGCCCCACTGTGCTCCCTGTTTCAATGTATCCGTAAGATGTCTCGGCACAGTCTGGCCTTATCCCATAAATTACAACGGAGTCATGGGTAGCCGCCCAGTCCATTCCGGCCCTTACGAACTTTGAAAATCGTTCCTCCGGACTGATAAAATGGTCCGAAGGAAACACGGAAACCACGGCATCTGGATACCGTTGTTCAATAATCAGGGAACCAAGGAGCACCGCTGCTGCCGTCCCCTTTGGAACAGGCTCAGTTATGATGTTGGATTCATCAAGTTGTGGGAGCTGACGTCGGACCTCGTCACGCTGATAGGGCTTGCAGACAACCCATATCCTTTCCTTTGGGAAGAGGGACTCTGCCCTATTCATCGTCTTTGCCAAAAGGCTGCGACGCCCGCTCAGGGCAAGAAACTGTTTCGGCCTCTCCACCCTGCTCTTGGGCCAGAGCCGTGCGCCTATGCCCCCTGCAAGGATCAAGGCATGATAATTTTCCATCATGGATTCTGCCCCTTTTTTAGATAGACTTCTGCAACAGCAGCTGCAGCGTAGATGGCCGCAGTCTCACTTCGAAGGATCCTGTTTCCAAGGCCAACACCTTGAAAGCCACTGCCCAGTAAAACTTCCTTTTCAGAAGGGTCAAAGCCACCTTCAGGCCCAATGGCCACACAACAGGGAAAGGGTGCCTGTTCTCCTTCCAGGACCTGCAAAAAACCTGACCCTCGCCGTTCCTCCAAGAGGGCCAGCTTGAACGCAAATCCCTCCTGAAGCACTGCCTCCCCGAGGGGAACAGGTGGCCTGACTTCAGTGGCCCTGAAACCCCGTGACTGCTTGAGGGCCTCAAGGGCCATTCTCTCCCACCTTGGAAGGCGCTTTAAGACCCTTTCAGGCCTGACCCCGCCAGAAAGACTCCGTGTCGTGACTATAGGCTGGACAGCAGCCACCCCGATTTCGAAAAGCTTGGACAGGGCAAACTCGAACCGTTCCAGTCGGATGAGGGAAAGATATATGGTGCAGGCAATGAGGTCATCCCTAGCTCCAAGGTCCTGAACCACAGAAAGCCGAACGCCAGCCTTTTCAATGGCTTCTATCTGGGCTACTGCCACCCGGCCACTGCCATCGGCGAGCCTGACCCTGTCTCCTGGCCTCAGTCTTCTGGAGCCAGCCATGTGACGGGCTTCCTGGCCTGAGACTATGAGGTCCCCTGTCTGGACAAATTCCTCAGGTGCTACCAGAAATTGGGGAAGGCCTAGGACCTCTTTTGAAATTCCAAGAGCACCCATTGATCATCTTTTTCATCAGCCTCTGAGTGTGCCAACCCGAGCCCCTGGCCTTCAAAGGCCTCTACCACAGCGTCTTTCTGTTCTTGGAGGATTCCACTCAGCACCAGACGCCCACCACGGCCAACCTGGTTCACCAGCTCCTTACACAGGAGCAAGAGGGTGTCCCGGTCAATATTGGCAAGAACGATGTCGAAGGGGCCCTCGACCTCCCAGACCGGAGTGCCGCTGACAGAGACCTTGCCATGAACATTGTTGAGATGGACATTGTTTCTGGCAGTCTCCACCGCATCCAGGTCGTTATCAATGGCCAGAACGGTCTTGGCTCCCAAGCGCGCAGCAGCAATGGCCAAGATGCCAGAACCGGTCCCAACGTCGAGGACCTCGGCTCCACCAAGCACATCCGCATCTGCTAGCTCCTCGAGACGCTTCAACATGAGCCTCGTCGAGGGATGACTGCCAACTCCAAAGGCGCGCCCTGGGTCTATCTCTATGACAATATCATCTATGTCTGGGACGTACTCCTCCCAGGTGGGCTTGACCACAAGCCGCCTTCCCACCCGAAGGGGCCGGAAGTATTCCTTCCACTTGTCGTGCCAATCCTCCTCCACCACCTTTTCCCCAAGTATTCGAACCGTTGCATCGGGGTGGAGCTGAATCAACTCCTCGAGATAGCCTTCTATGCTACCAAGGGCACCTGACTCCAGGTCTTCCCTGCTAAGGTACGCCTTTATAACAAGAAGTTCCTCATTATCTGGATCTTCCTCTACGATCACGCCCCTTTCCAATTCTGAAATAAGAAAATCACTTAGGGCCTCTTCCAATATCTTGCTACACAATAGGGAAAGCTCGACCCAAAGCCTTTTGTCCTGTCTCTTTTCCTGACTGCTTATCATACCTGGCTCTTTTTCCGATAATAGAGATGAAAAACGTTTTTGTTACAAATCAAGGTATAATCATTACAGATTCATAGCAACCTTCAAATTGATGAACAACACCGCCTACAATGACGCAGCCTTTGTCTTCGAACTCCTCTTCAACAAAGGCCTCATAAATGCACAGCAGCTCGATTACCTCAAGGAAAAGCATCATATAGCCTCGAGAAAGGGCATCGATCTAATCCAGTGGATAGACTCTCTGGGGCTCAAGAGGGCCGATGCCCCTGGAAAAATCCTTACAGAGGCGGACGTCCTAGAGGCCGTTTGCCAGGAGAAGGGGTGGAGTTTCAGGCGTCTCGACCCCCTCAATCTGGACATGGAGGTGGTCACCAAGACCCTGCCCTCTTCCTTTGCCCGCACCCGACTGGTTGTGCCCATTCAGTGGCTGGACAACGTACTCGAGGTTGCCTCTTACTATCCGGAAGACCAGGAACTCAAGGATGACATCGAACGGGTCTGCAAGAGCCCTGTCTCCTTCGTGGTTGCCCCAAAGGGGGATATAGAACGGGTTATCCACGAATTTTTCGATTTCAGGAGGTCCATAACTGCAGCCGAGGATGTTCTGAGCGCTCCAGAGGTGGACATCTCCAACTTGGAGCAGTACGTAAAACTTTCTGCCAAGGACTTGCATGCCAGTGACAAACACATCAACAAGGCAGTTGATCACCTGTTTCAATATGCTCTAAACGAACGGGCCAGTGACATTCACATAGAACCCAAGAGGAAGGAATCTGTTGTCAGATTCAGGATCGATGGGGTGCTCCACACCATTTACAGACTTCCAAGAGTCGTCCATGAAGCACTCTGCACGAGGATAAAGGCCCTGTCCAGACTGGACATAGCAGAGAAGAGGCGCCCCCAGGATGGAAGGATAAAGCTTTCATGGAAGGACCAAGATGCAGAGGTGCGAGTGTCAACGGTGCCAGTGGCCTTCGGGGAAAAGGTGGTGTTGAGGCTCCAAAGCGCTGAAATTTTGATGAGCGACCTCGACAGGCTTGGATTTTCAGAGAGCGACTTTGCCACCTACAAAAAATTCCTGCAAAACACAAATGGCATGATACTCATGACAGGCCCGACTGGCTCGGGAAAATCCACCACCCTCTACTCAACCCTCAGATACCTGAGCAGCCCAGACGTAAATATCGTAACCGTAGAAGACCCCATCGAGATGGTCTATGAGGACTTTAACCAGATTGCAGTGCAACCCCAGATAGACGTTACCTTCTCAACCATTCTGAGAAATATTCTGAGGCAGGACCCAGACATCGTGATGATAGGCGAGATAAGGGACGCAGAGACTGCCCGCTATGCTGTCCAGGCCTCCCTGACTGGCCACCTCGTCTTCTCGACCCTCCACACCAACGATGCCGCCGGAGCAGTGACCCGCCTCAAGGACCTTGGACTCGAGCCCTATCTCATAGCCTCCACCCTCATTGGGGTCGTGGCACAAAGGCTTGTGCGCACTATATGCCCCGAGTGCAAGAGCAAGACATGGATTTCATCAAAGGAACTCGAGCCCTTTGGCTGCAAGCTGAATCAGGAAAAGGCCCAGGTATATTACGGCAAGGGGTGCAACACCTGTCGGAAAACAGGCTACTTCGGCAGGATTGGCATATATGAGGTGCTCTCGGTCTCAAAGACGATCAAGGACATGATACACGACAAGCGTTCCGAAGGAGAAATAAAGAGGCAGGCACTGAAGGAGGGGATGAGGACCCTGAAATTCGATGCCTGCTCAAAGATGCTAAAGGGTATAACTACCCTCGACGAGATATTGAGGGTTACCTACTAATTGCCGAAGTTGAACCAACTCCCCTTTCTACCTTGGGGAGAGTAGCTCCTCCTTCTTCCTTTCATAGGTGGCCCTGCTGATTTCGCCGCTGTTGTAAAGCTCCCTCAGTATCTGAAGCTTGCGCCTTACCTCTGGGTCGTCGATGGTACTCATGGACGGACTGTGCCTGTAAGGTTCTGACTGAATACTCTGGGGCCTTTCGATGCGAACCTTCGGGGCCTCCTCTTGGGGAGTAAGTATCTCCTTGACCGGCCTAGAACGTCTCCTCCTAGAGGTCAAGGGGGCAGGCTCATACTCATAGTTTAGGTCAATAATGAGCCAGTTGGGATAATATGGCTGCTCGAACAGAGAAAAGGAGGACTTCGGCGCCTTTTTAAGTTCCTGACCAGGGCCAGGAACCAAGGTCCACATTTCTCTGAGGGGGCGACCCGTAGGATCTCCAACGAACTGATGCAGCGCCTCTGGATAATCCATTCCCCTGAAGTTGATTGTCCTGAAGACCACGTTCAACTTGTCGTCCTTTACGAACATGATTCCGCTGGTGAAGAGATCATTCACGAAAATCACGAGCATGGGTTCCTTGAGCATGAAGGAGAAGTCCACCACCTCGTCAGATTTTGCCATGCTGAAGGCCTTTTGCAGAGGCTTGAGCAGTGTGGCCCGCACCTGGCTGGTGAATACCTGGTGTTTTTCTGAATTACCAAAGGCGTCGCTATCTTGGTAGTATATAGAGGCCAGTATCCGATTCAGTTTCACTAGGGTGAACTCGTAGGGGTGCTGGAACCCACCCTTCGTCACCACATCTGAACCAGATTCGAACTTGGTAAGCCTTACCCGCCAGTGTTCGCCTTTCTCCACTGGACGAAACTGATTCCGGGGAAATAGTGAACAGCCCGCTATTGCCAGGATTACAATGAAAAGGAGTATGATGTTCTTGGGGCATGTCTTCATGGTTC
>JAADCZ010000113.1 GCA_013154175.1 Thermodesulfobacteriota bacterium | reverse complement strand
AAAACTGTGTTGCCGCAGACGTGGGCACAGGGAGTGGCATCTTGGCCATCTATCTGGCAAAGAGTGGTGCCAGAAGGGTGTTTGCCATTGATATTGACCCGGACATCGTGGCAGCTGCCAAGGAAAATTTTGTGCTAAACAGGGTGGAACAGCGGGTGGAGGCCCTGATGTGCCCTCTCGATCAGCTAGAAGGGGGCGAGCTGGATGTCATAGTCGCCAACCTCACCCCTTCAGTCTTGTTCGGTATGATTGGCACCATGGCATCCAAACTTGACCCAGAGGGGACCTTGGTCCTTTCTGGCTATAAGGTTCCATTACAGGCCAAGGTTCACCAGTTGGCCACACAATACGGCCTTGAGCCAATCCAGTCCTTTGTTAATCAGGGCTGGAGTGCAGAGACATTCGCCTTTAGGAGATAACCAATGAACATCTCGTTGATACTGGTTCCTACAGACTTTTCAGATTGTGCCATGAACTCACTAAACTACGCCAGGGATCTGGCACAACAGTTCGGGGCCAAACTCATACTGCTGAACGTTATAGACAGCCGAGAGGCAAAACATTTTGCTGCCTACTCCAAGGAGCCCCTGGAAAAGGTGCTTGAACGGCTAATGAACCAGGCCAAGCAGGCGTTCAGGCGCATGCTCAGCTCTTGGGAAGGCAAGGATATCGTGCAGGAAACAATGGTTTCAGTAGGCATGCCCTTTCAGGAAATAGCAATGAAGGCCAGGGACTTCCAGGTTGATCTTATTCTCATGGGAGGCTACGGCAGCCGGGGCAAAGGAGGCACCATAGAGGAGATATTCTTCGGAAGCACAGTGGAAAAGGTGGTTAGACTCCTTCCTTGCCCAGTGCTTTGCGTTCCAATTGGATGGCCTGAAGAACGGATGTAGCCGTGGAAGGCCTCGTCACTGACATAGGTGGCACTAATGCCAGGATTGCCATTGCAGAAGGCCTTGAGCTCAAGACCGTAAGGGTCTATCCAACTCGGCAGTTCCAAGGGGCCATTGAGCTGTTTCGGCAGTTTCAAGCAGACATTGGCAGGCCCTTGCCCAAAAGATGGGCTGTTGGTGCAGCAGGTGTCACATCACCTGAACGGATTCATGGTACGAATATCGGATGGGACATTGTCAGGGATGAGCTAGTCTCCACCTTTGGATTGGAGCTGTGCATCCTTCTAAATGATTTTGAAATTGCAGCCTACGGCCTTGCCACCTTGGGAAGGGACCAGCTCGTAGAGCTTGGCGGGGCTTCTGCCAAGGCTTCTGCCCCAAGGATCATACTTGGTGCCGGCACTGGACTGGGGGAAGCCACCTGTGTTCTTTGTCCAGGCTCCAAGTGGCACGTTCTAAAGAGCGAGGGGGGCCACGCGAGCCTTGCTCCCACTGATGAAACAGAGATAAGACTACTCAAGTTCTTGCAGCAAAGATTTGGCCACGTAAGCTATGAAAGGGTCCTTTCTGGCCAGGGCATATTGTCTCTTTACGAATTTTTCCTATCAGAAAGTGGCCAAAAAGAATCAGTACCCACATTTGATGACCCTTCTCAAGTGACAAAGGCGGCCCTTGAAGGTGAACCCTTGAGTCTTAAGGCCGTGGAGCTCTTCTGTCGTATTTATGGGGAAGAGGCGGGGAATTTTGCCCTAAAGACCCTCCCCTTTGGAGGGGTATTCTTAAGCGGTGGCATTGTGCTGCACATTCTGCCAATATTGCAAAAGGGGCTATTCAGAAAGGGTTTTGAATCAAAGGGCAGGATGAAAGAAATACTCAGGAATATACCTGTCTTTGTTGTAAAGGAACCCTACCTGGGCCTTTATGGCGGGGCCTACAGGTTACTTCAGGAATCATAGGCCTGTATGGCCAAAACCTCCGGCCCCCCTTTGGGTGTCTGGCAGATCGTCTGTTTCATTCCAGTCAACCCTGTAGACCCTGGCCACCACTGCCTGGGCTATACGCATGCCCCGGCTGATGCTGAAGGGCTCCTTGCCCAAATTGATAAGGCCCACCTTTATCTCGCCTCTATAGTCTGAATCGATTGTGCCAGGCGCATTCACAACTGTGATGCCATGCTTTATTGCAAGACCACTCCTGGGCCTTATCTGCATTTCAAACCCTGCAGGAATGGCCACCCTTATACCAGTGGGAATAAGAGAGATTGCACCAGGCTCCAGCACAACATCCTCTTCTACTGCTGCCAGAAGATCCATGCCAGCCGAGCCTGCTGTCGCATACTTAGGCAGAGGCAACCCTTGGTAGCTTTCAAGGGTGTCTATGCTAACCGTTATTTCGCCGTTATTACCTTGGTGCATTCCTCCCTCTCCCTTTCTGACAAGGGGCCCAAAATTGCCGCAGCCATGCCATCTGCCAGATACTTCTGGGCACACTCTTTTATCTCAGCCGCATCCACGGCCTCAATCCTCTTGACAACCTCGTCAAAGGAAACATACTCACCCAGGTCTATCTCGTTTCTAGCTATTCTCGTCATGCGAGTGTCGGTATTATCGGCAGAAAGGAGTATCCCTCCCTTGATGTTGTCCTTCGCTGCAGAAAGCTCTGCATCACTTACCCTTTCAGAGGCCAACCTTTCCAGCTCACGCCTTACAAGGCTCAGCACCTGACCAGTGTTTTCAGGTGCCACACCGGCATAGATTCCGAGAAACCCTGCATCTTGCAAAGTAGAGACAAAGGAGTAAACAGCATAGGCAAGGCCCCTTTTTTCACGGATCTCCTGAAACAGTCTGGAACTCATTGAACCGCCAAGTATCACATTTAGAAGGAGCATGGTGTATCTGTCTGGATTTACGGAAGAAGGGCCATTTAGGCCAACCATGATGTGGGTCTGTTCCAAGTCCTTTTCCTGAAAAAAACATCCAAAATTTCCTCGGGGCGGTTCCCTACGATTGCTTCCCTTTGGGCTGGCAAGGTTTGAGAAGAAACTCTCTATCTTTTGGCACAGCTTGTCATGGTCAACGTTTCCTGCAGCAGAAATCACCACTCGCTCAGGAGTGGAGAAATGCACCATGTGATTCTTCAGGTCTTCAGAGGTGATGCGAGAGACGGTTTCAGGATCTCCAAGGATGGAACGCTCCACTGGGTTGCCCTGCCAGAAATGCTTGTTGAAGATCTCGTGTACCAGCTCATCTGGGGAGTCCTCAACCATGCTTATCTCCTGGAGGATGACCTGCCTCTCCCGTTCCACCTCCAGAGGATCAAAGGTTGAGTTCAAAAAGATATCTGCAAGTAGTTCCAAGACAATGTCCAGGTGAGAATCAAGGACCTTTGCATGGAAACATGTATTTTCCTTGGATGTGAAGGCGTTCGAAAAGCCGCCAAGGCGGTCAAAGGTCTTGGCAATATCGAGGGCAGAGCGATTCTCTGTACCCTTGAAGATCATGTGTTCTATGAAGTGAGATATGCCTGAATAATCTGAGGGCTCGTCGCGGCTGCCGGTTGCCACCCATATTCCAATGGAAACGGCATGACTCTCCGGCAACCGTTCAGTAAGCACCCTTACACCATTTTTGAGGATGGACTTACGGAAATTATGTTTCATAGTCCAGTCTCCTTGCGTCTATAAGAGTGCCTTTCTGCTGAGTTTTATACGATGTTGATCATCAATATCAATGACCTTTACCTTGACCTTATCGCCTTCCTTGAGCACATCGCGAACATTGTTGATGCGCTTATTGTCTATCTGTGATATGTGAAGCAGCCCGTCCGTCCCGGGAAGTATCTCAACAAAGGCTCCAAAATCAACTATTCTCTTGACCACTCCATCATAAACCTCTCCAACCTTTGGAACCCTTGTTATCCGCTCTATCTCCTTGATAGCCCTTTCAGCTGCTTCAGGTGATGCACTAAACACATGCACCTCACCACTGTCTTCTATGTCGATCTTGGCACCGGTATCTGCCACTATGGCCTTGATCGTCTTGCCACCCGGGCCGATTAGGTCCTTGATCTTCTCGGGGCTAATGGTCAGATTGGTGACCCTGGGCGCATATTTTGAAAGCTCTTTCCTTGGGGTGGAAATCACCTCTTGCATCTTTGAAAGTATATGCTCCCTGCCGGCCTTTGCCTGCATCAGGGCCCTGTGAAGAATATCCCTGGAGATACCCGTGACTTTGATGTCCATCTGAAGGGCTGTTATACCCTCCTGGGTACCTGCAACCTTGAAATCCATGTCTCCGAGATGATCTTCGTCGCCCAATATGTCTGAAAGGATGACTGCGCGCCCACTCTCTTCATCTATGATGAGCCCCATTGCTATTCCTGCAACCATATCCCTTATGGGCACTCCTGCATCCATCATGGCTAGACAACCACCACACACGGTAGCCATGGACGATGAACCATTTGACTCCAGCACCTCAGAGACTACCCTGATGGTGTAGAGGAAATCATCTGGCAGTGGGACAACGGCTGCAAGAGCCCTTTCGGCAAGTGCGCCGTGGCCAATGTCGCGCCTGGCCGGGCCCCTCAAGGGCCTTACTTCACCGACACTGAAGGGGGTAAAGTTGTAGTGGAGTATGAAGTGCTTGAATTCCTGGCCTGCCGGTGACTCGATCCTCTGTTCGTCTTCAGACGAACCAAGGGTCGTCACTGCAAGGACCTGTGTCTCTCCCCTTGTAAAGATGGCAGAACCGTGGGTACGCGGCAAAACGCCAACTTCACATGTTATGGGCCGTATCTCATCAAACTTGCGTCCATCAATCCTGGTTTCCTTGTCCAGAATCATGGAGCGCATTATCTCCTTCTCGAGGTCCTTCAAGATGGCAGAAACCTGGGCCTGACACTCGGGGTAGGCCACAGAGAGCTCCTCTATGAGCTTTTCCTTCAACATCTTCTTGGCGTGGTTTCTCTCCACCTTGGCAGGAATGGTCAGGGCCTTGGCTAGTTCATCCTTGGCCATGGACCGCACCTTTTCCTCAAGCTCCTCATCCCTTTCAGGTGGGAGCACCACGAACTTCTCCTTGCCCGCCTTTTCCCTAAGCTCTTCCTGAAGCTCAATAATGGGCTTTATGGCATCCTGGGCAAAGAGAATGGCCTCAAGCACCTCTTCCTCGGACACCACAGAGGCGCACCCTTCCACCATGACTATGGCATCCTTTGAGCCTGCCACAATCAGGTTGAGATCAGACTCCATGAGTTGGGACTTGGTGGGATTTACAATGTACTTTCCATCAACATGCCCAACCCTGATGCCTGCAATCGGTCCGTTGAAGGGGATATCCGAAACAGTCAGTGCTGCAGAGGCAGCGGTGATGGCGATCACGTCTGCATCGACGTCCGGATCCACAGAAAGGGCAGACACAATGATTTGAGTATCGTAGTTATACCCTTCAGGAAACAGCGGCCTCAGAGGCCTGTCGATGAACCTGGAGGTAAGTATCTCCTTCTCGCTGGGTCTTCCGATTTCCCTTCTGAAATAGTTGCCTGGTATGCGGCCAGAACTGTAGTACATCTCCTGGTAATCAACCATGAGAGGCAAGAAGTCTGCCCCTTCCCTAGGCTTTCCTGAGCTGACTGCAGTTGCCAGCACCACAGTCTCGCCAAGGCTGGCCAAAACCGCCCCATTGGCCTGTTTCGCAAGCCGCCCGGTTTCCAGAACGTAAGGCAAACCGTTTATTTCTAAGTTTACTTTTGTTATTCCCATTTAATACCTATACCTTTTTTAACCTCTTAGATTTTTAACGTCTTAGACCAAGTTCCTGGATAAGTTTTCTATAACGCCCTACGTCCTTCCTCTTTAGATAATCGAGCAGCCTACGACGCTGGCCAACCAACTTGAGAAGCCCTCTCCTGGAAGAATGATCCTTTTTATGAACCTTGAAGTGCTCAGTCAGATCCTGGATTCTTGTTGTTAAAAGAGCTATCTGGACCTCAGGAGAACCTGTATCGCCATCGTGCGTCTTGAACTTTTCGATTATCTCCTTTTTACGTACTGGATCTAGTACCACAACTATATTCCTCCTTGTAGCTTTTGTAATTTTCTAATCTCTAAGTTATTCAATTTGGGTTCCATACCCGCAAAATCTCCAAGCGACCCTTATGATCGTTAAAATCCGGCCATTTGGCTATTGCCACCAGCCGTTCCTTACCACCTGGTTCGATGGTCATGACTCGCAAGTAATCCGCCTTGATGGACTTGAATTCTGCCATCTGCTCCTGCAGATAGTCCACGACCTTTATTAGACCAAGCCCCCTACCCTGCTGAATGAAAAGGGCATCCCTGTTGTTGACCACTATGGAAGGGATGTGGGAAAGAACCAGCTCCACTGGCATTATCCTTTGGCGGATTTCCTTTGGCTCCCTGTCCATTATCGACTGGACAGAAATTGCCTCTTCGACAGAAAGATACCCGCTTCTAAGCCTCCTGAGCCCCGACAACACAGCTCCACAGCCAAGGGCCTTGCCCATCTCGTGGGCCAGGGTGCGAACGTACGTACCCTTGGAGCAGTGGACAAGAAAATCGAAGTGGGGTGGCTCATAGGAAGTTATCTGAAAATCGTAGATGTGTACCGTCTTGGGTTCCTTCTTAACAGTCACGCCTTTTCTTGCGAGCTTGTACAAGGGAACACCATTGTGTTTGGCAGCCGAATAGGCTGGCGGAACCTGGAGAATCGGCCCCTTGAATCCATCAGCAGCTGCCTGTACATCCTCCCTGGTAAGGGATTCGGGCACTGGGGAACGTGCAAGGATTTCACCATCCATATCGTAGGTATCTGTTTCGATCCCCAGGGTTATGCGGCCTTGATACACCTTGTCTGCATCAGTGAGAAACCTGGCAATCTTGGTGGCGCTACCGATACATACCACCAAAAGTCCAGTGGCCATTGGATCAAGTGTGCCGGTATGGCCTGCCTTCTTGACCCTGAGACGCCTTTTTACGCATTCCACCACCTTGAAAGAGGTCATCCCCTTGGGTTTGTCCAGAATCAAAACTCCACTTTTCATGACTTGCCCCCGGTAAGGTATTGGCCAGCTAGTTCTATAAGCCTTTCCTTCACATCCAGCGGATTGCCAGAGACGCGAAATCCGGCTGCATTAAAATGGCCTCCTCCTCCAAACCTCCCTGCAAGTTCTGCAACATTTACAAAGCGTTTGGAACGCAAACTCACAGAAACTGTTCCAGGCTTTGCCTCTTTGATAAGGGCTGCCATCTCCACTGTATCGATGGCCCTGGCGTATGAGACAAAATCATCGGTCTCCGACTCCTTGGAACCGCAAAGTTCAAACATTTCAGGCGTTAGGGTCATAATTGACAAAAGGCCGTTATAATAGACCTCCAAGGTTTCTAGGGCAAGGCCCAACAGTTTCAGCTTTGACAGAGGCTTTGACTCGAAACAGCTCAAGGCGACACCATAGGGGTCTGCCCCTGCCTCTACCAGCTCCCTTGCAAGCTCGAAGGTACGCCCGTTTGTGTTGCTGTATCTGAAACCGCCAGTATCTGTGAGGATTGCAGCATAGATACAGGTGGCGACATCCTTGGTTATGTTCCATCCAAGCTCCATAAAGAGCTCATAACATATCTGCCCCGTGGCGCTGGCAGAGGTGTCTATGACGCTGCAGCAAGGCTTGGTCACACCATTACAAAAACCTTCGCCAAGGTGATGATCCAAAATGATCGAACTTTGGCACTTGGCCAGCAGACCCGGGCCCTCTTCACCCACTCTTTCGATTTCATTACAATCAAGCACCACCAGACAAAATGAGTTGGCAGACCAGTCGGGAACCGAGTGTTCTATGGAGGTAACCCCGGGAAGGAATGACAATCCGCTTGGGACCTCATCCTGGGTGTACATCACTACATCCTTACCATGTTCCTTCAAAAGACTGCCCATTGCCAAAATGGAGCCAATGGCGTCACCGTCTGGTCTTTCATGGGCAGTAATCAGAAATCTTTCGGCAGAGGTGACGAGGTCTGCCACCTCTTTCAGGCGGCTGCTAGTCTTCTTCATGGATCTTCCTAAAAAGCTCTTCCAAGTGTTCCTGATTCTTCAACGTCTCATCCAACTTGAAGTGCAACTCCGGAACCCGTCTCATGCGAATACGCCTGCCAAGAATTCGTCTGATGAAACCAGTAGCCTTACCAAGGCCCTTCAATGCCTGGCGCTCCTTTTCATCGCCACCTGAAACCGACACGTAGAAATCAGCATGCCTGAGATCCTTGGTGACCTTAACGGATATAACTGTTACAACCCCTTGAACCCTTGGGTCCTTGACCTCAAATAGGAGCATGTTGGCCACCTCTTCCTTCAAAAGGTCGGCAACACGCTCTGACCTGGAAAATGAAGGGCGTCTAGATGGTATTCCGTCAAAAAGTTCGTAATCCATAACTATCCCATGTGTATAATCTCAAGCTCTGAATCCACAACGTCCACTGGACAAGAGTTCTCTACAAAACTCAAAATTCGCTCCATTACCGATGAGAGCATGGGCTCGCTGTTGCCAACGGTACAGACCCCTATCTCTGCGGTCTGCCAGACATCATGATATTTAACCTCTGAACAGGCCACGTTGTATCGGTTCCTCACCTGTGTCACCATGCTCTTCACCACCTTTCTTTTGCCCTTGAGCGAGTGGGCCTCTGGCAGGTGGACCCTTATTCTGGCTACTGCTATGACCATCTACTCCTTCTCGGAATCCTTTTTTTCCTGGTCACCGTCGATTGTCGTTCCAAGGTCCGGCTTGATCTCTTCCATTTCAAAGGCCTCGATTACGTCACCGACCTTTATGTCGTTGAACTTCTCGAGACCGATTCCACATTCATAGCCGGCCTGGACCTCCTTGACGTCATCCTTGAAGCGACGCAAGGATTCGATCTTTCCTGTATAGACAACAACATTATCCCTGAGGAGCCGCGCCTGGCTGTTCCTCTTGATGACGCCTTCAAGCACGTAGCACCCTGCAACGGTTCCCACCTTGGCGATGTGGAAGGTCTGGCGCACCTCTGCCCTGCCAAGGGTCTTCTCCTTGTAGACAGGCTCCAGTAGACCGGTCATGGCACCCTTGACCTCTTCCAAGGCGTGGTAGATGACGTTGTAGAAACGTATGTCTACGTGTTCCTTGGCTGCCAACTGCTTGGCCTTGGGTGTGGGCTTTACATTGAATCCGATGATGATTGCATCGGACGCAGAGGCCAAAAGGACATCGGACTCTGTGATGGCGCCTATACCGCCGCGGACAATATCAATCTTGATCTTGTCTGTGCTAAGTTTTCTAAGGGCATCGGTCAAGGCCTCCAATGAACCCTGGACATCTGCCTTTACGATTATATGCAGGACCTTGAGATCCTGTTCCTTCATCTTCTCGAATACGGTTTCGAGGCTTACACGGCTGCTCTTGGCAAGCTCTGCCTCTCTGGCCTTTCTCTGCCTGTATTCGGCAACCTCTCTGGCCTTCTTTTCATTGGGCAAGACGATAAACTGGCTGCCTGCCTCAGGCACTCCTGAAAGCCCCTGCACCTCCACCGGCTTGGATGGACCTGCCTTGTCCACCTTATTGCCCTTATCATCGAGCATTGCCCTTACCTTGCCGTAGTTGAGGCCGCAAACCATTGGATCACCAACATGCAGGGTTCCTTCCTTGACCAGCAAGGTGGCTACAGGCCCGCGCCCCTTGTCGAGCTTGGACTCTATGACGTAGCCTGTTGCCGGACGATTTGGGTCGGCCTTTAGCTCGAGGACCTCTGCCTGAAGGACCATCATTTCAAGAAGCTCGTCTATGCCTATTCCCTTCTTGGCAGATACGTTTACAAAAATGGTGTCTCCACCCCAGTCTTCAGGCATGAGCCCGAGTTCTGAGAGCTCGGTCTTGACCTTGTCGGGGTTGGCACCTGGCTTGTCGATCTTGTTTACGGCAACAATAATCGGCACACCTGCTGCCCGGGCATGGTCAATGGCCTCCCGGGTCTGGGCCATGACTCCATCATCTGCCGCAACCACCAGGATGACTATGTCCGTGACGCTGGCACCCCTTGCACGCATGGAGGTGAATGCCTCGTGACCAGGGGTATCGAGGAAGACGACCTGGTCTCCAGAGGGAAGCTCCACCTCATAGGCACCAATGTGCTGGGTAATTCCGCCAGCCTCCTTTGCCGCAACGTCTGTCTTTCTGATTGCATCAAGAAGGGTCGTCTTACCATGGTCAACGTGGCCCATGATGGTGACGACAGGCGGCCTTGGAACAGGCTCCCCGCCCTTGACCTCTTTCTGGACCTGCTCGATTATGTCTTCGGCAACGCTCTTTCTTTCCACCTCATAACCAAAGTCAGAGGCAACGAGAACTGCGGTATCGTAGTCTATTGTCTGGTTGGCAGTAGCCATCACCCCAAGGGCCATGAGTTTCATTATGACCTCGGCCACCTTGACCCCCATCTTCTGGGCAAGCTCGCTGACCTGTATGGTCTCAACCATGGTTATCTTGCGCTTGCCTGCCTTGATCGGGGCTGTGCCTGAAGGCTTGCTATCCTTGTGGGCCTTGGAGCTCTTGGGCCCTTTCTTGCCAACCCTTGAAATGCCCTCTTCCTCCTGAAGGATTTCGCGAATGGTCTCCTTCTTGCCCTTTTTCTTCATGGGCTTGCGTTTCTTGGACAATGTGCCAAGATCTGTAGCCTTGACTACCCTCTTGCCCTTCTTCTTGCCCTTTGAGGGCTTCGAAGGCTTTGCCGGACGATCCTCAACAGGTGTTGCCGAAGGTGCGGGCCTGGAAACATCCTTTTTCTTCTCTGTTGGCCTTTCCTTCTCCTCTTTCTTGAGCTCTATCTTGGGCCTTTGAAGTATCTTTACAAACTGCTTGGGCTCCTTTGTCTTTGGAGCGCGTTTGGTCTCTTCCCCTTCCTTTTCCTTGGAAGTAGGCCCTGCCGCCTTGGTCTCTTCTTCCTCAGCCTTTGCTACCTTCTTATCCTCCTGTTTTTCCTCTAGGGCCTCGTCCTTCTTGGGTGGCTCTGCAGACTCCTGTGTGGCTACTGGCCCTTCAGACTGGGCAGTAACCGCCTGCTGCTGCTCCTCCTGTTTTGGAGCCTCCCCTTGGGCCTCGGCCTGAACTGGCTCTTCCTCTTTTGGCCCTTCGGCTTTAGGCATCTGTTGCTCAGAGGTCTTCTGGGCCTCTTTGGTTGCGGCGGTTTCAGGGGTTTTTGCTGGCTCTGCCACATCTTCAGGGGCCTTTTCTTCTTGCTTGTCCTCTTTCTTGGGAGCAGGCCTTATAATCCGGGCCCTTTGAACAGATGCCTCTTCTTCCTTTTTACTTTCCTTGACTTCAGGGGCCTTTTCTCCCTCATCCTTGGCAGCCTCTGGTTGCACCTGTTCCTGGGAGGTAGCCTCTTCCCGGACCGATTCCGTGCCAACTGATGATTGTGTCTCTTCTGTGGGGGTGACTTCCTGTTTCTGCTCCTCGGCCGGTGTCTCTTCTGGAGCAGACTTCTTGATTATCCTCTTGATGTGAAGGACCTTATGCTTCCTGCGAATTATCTTCTTTGGTTTCGCTTCAACCTTTTGATCAGGTGATTTTTGCTCTTCCTGATCGTGAAGCCGTCTTCTAATCTCATTCGCCTCATAATCTTCCAAGGTACTCATGTAATTTTTTATTGGAAAGCCAAGGTCCTTTATTCTGGCTTCCATTTCCTTGCTCGATATGCCAAACTCTTTGGCCAGTTCGTGAACTCTTATTTTGGACATTTTAAAAAATCACCCCCAAATTACATTGACACTGAATCTATCAGCTTAAAGGCTGCATTCGCCGTAATATTTTCCTACCCTATTTACCCTGCCCTAAGGGCATGCCTCAAACGGCCCTTTTTATCTTGATGCACCTGGGCCATGCATTTTTCATCAGCACAACAATATGCGCCGCGCCCAGGAAGGCTTCCGTGTTTATCCGCAGTAACGACACCGTTTCTCAAAACAAATCTCAGCATATTCTTCTTAGGCAACTTCTTTTTGCAAAATACGCACGTCCTTAACGGTACATGACCCTTGGCAGCCATGACCTCTCATCACTCTTTGCCCTGGCTGTCTTCATCACCACCACCGGCTGTATCTTGGACCTCGGCCACGGTCTCGCTGCTGGTGCCTTCTTCCTTGGCCCCTTCAACCATTTCAAGTTCCTGGGCCTCTTGTTCCTTGGAGCCCTCGTCACCGGCAGGCATCTCAAGTTGCATCTTGGAGGCCTCTTCCTTTTTGGCCGAGACTTCCTCCTTGGGTGGCTCTGGCAACTCTATCTGGGCATATTCATCGCCGTGCTCTTCCAAAAACTTCTGGGCAATCTCGATAAAGGGGATGGCATCCTTTCTAAGCTCATCAGGATCCGCCTTGGCAAGCTGCCCAATGGACTTTATCCCCTTCTTGAACAGGTGATCTGCAATATTCTCGCTCATGCCCAGATGCTTGATCATTGCCTGGTAATTGGGATCCTGGCTGTTCTTGTATCTGGTCTCACTCTTTACGTCTATCTTCCAGCCCATGAGCTTTGCAGCAAGCCTCACATTTTGACCCTGGCGTCCAATGGCCAATGAAAGCTGGTCATCAGGGACTATTACCTCCAGTGCCTCATTGGCCTCGTCCACTGTGACCTGGGTGACTTCTGCAGGTGCAAGGGCGTTGTACACATATTTTGCCGGATCGGGGCTCCAGGGTACGATGTCTATCTTTTCACCCCTTAGCTCCTGCACAATGGTCTGAACACGTGACCCCCTCATGCCAACGCATGCCCCAACAGGGTCCACGTCTATATCACTTGAGCTGACTGCTATCTTTGTACGGCTTCCAGGCTCCCTTGCCACACCCATTATCTGAACCACGCCGTCTGCTATCTCTGGAACCTCAATCTCAAACAGCTTCCTGATGAATTCTGGATGGGTGCGCGAAAGAATTATTTGGGTCTCCCTCTGGGTCTTCTTTACTTCAACTATATACGCACGTAGCCTGTCTCCCCTTCTGTAGCTCTCAGTGGGAATCTGCTCAGAAGGGGGGAGCATGGCTTCTGTACCGCCCAGATTTATGATAACGTTTCCCCTTTCGAATCTCTGAACTATGCCGTTTACGACCTCGCCTTCCCTATCCTTGAACTGGTCATAGATTACGTCCATTTCGGCACTCTTCATCTTTTGGATAATGATCTGCCTGGCCGATTGTGCCTCTATCCTGCCAAGCTTGTCCATATCCAAAACAGTGCCAATGCCATCGCCAATCTCGCTTTCCGGATCGAGCTTTCTGGCCTCTTCCAGGGATATTTCTGTGACCGGGTCCCGAACCTCAGGGACAACTGTGCGGAACTGGTACACCTCTAACTCGCCTGTATTGTCGTTGTAGTTGACTTCAATGTCCATCTTGGAGCCAAAGCGCTTCTTGACAGCCGAGGCTATGGCCTCTTTCAATGCCGAAATAAGGACGCTCCTTTCCAGTCCCTTTTCCCTGCTGACCTGGTCTATTATTCTCTTGAGTCCTAAATCCATATATTTCTCCATCCTGTTCTAAAGAATGTCTAGTCTTCCCTTGTTTATCAAATCGAAAGGTAGAAGAAAGCGCTGCCCGGAGCTTTCGATAATGACTTCTTCGTCTCCGGATACCCCTTTTAACATGCCCTTGAACTTCCTGCGGCCATCTATTGGCTCAGACGTCCGCACAAAGACCTTTTGGCCGGAAAATCGTTCATAATCATCGAGGGTGACAAGGGGCCTGTTAATGCCAGGGGAGGATACCTCCAAATTGTAGCTTCCTGGCACTGGATCATGAACATCCAGCAGATCACTCACTACACGGCTAAGCCTACTGCAGTCATCCAGGGTGACACCACCAGACTTGTCGATGACGAGTCTCAGGATGTTTCCTCTAGGCCCCTTTACAAATTCGACCATCACTAGTTCAAGGTCATTATATTGGGCAAGTGGCTCCACTAGCTCGCTCACTTTTGCTTCTATCTCTTTTTTTATGTCATCTCTCATAACTATTTAAACGCCTTCGTCACTACAAAAAAAAGTGGGCAGAGCCCACTTCTTTAAGAGACAAAGATATAAATTTAATTTATACCTCCACTCATCGAAGTAAGCACTGCCATGCCTCTGATTGACATTGGCAGCCAAACCTCAAAAAGGGATGGAGCGGGCGACGGGCCTCGAACCCGCGACTCCAAGCTTGGGAAGCTTGTACTCTACCAGCTGAGCTACGCCCGCTTCAACATTGCCGATTATTCAAG
>JAADCZ010000114.1 GCA_013154175.1 Thermodesulfobacteriota bacterium | reverse complement strand
TAGTCCTCGGGATTGCTTGAAAGGACGATTATCTGAAGACCATTTCTGGATGCCTTGAATAACATGTCTTGAATGGACTGAAGCCTGTCCCGATCACTATTTGTGAACGAGTCATCAAAGACCAGAGGCAAGCACCCATCGTGCTCCTCTGCCAGAATCTCTGCCACGGCTAGACGTACTGCCGCTGCGAGCTGCTCCCTTGCCCCACCACTTAGGGATTCAAAATCAAATTCCGTTCCTCCAAACTTTTGATGGAGAAGTGTGATAGAGTGCAAGCTGTTTTCTGAAAATCTGCTGTCCACCTTACTTAAACCGCCGAATATCATTGTGGCATAGCTGCTTATCTTCTCAGACAGTGGTCTCGAATAACGGTCGGCCAGACGCTGCTGCTCCTGGGTGAAGAGCTGGTGGACACGGCTAATGGCATTGGCACGCCTTAAAACCGCCTCATACTCCTTCTTAGCCTGATCTGCAGCAGCCATGCGCTCATCCAACTCCGCCCGTGGGTCGACTGAACCATCAAGCTCAAGCATCGTCTCGGCTCGTAGCATGGTCTCGCGTGCCTGGCGTATCTCCTCATTGAGCCTTTCTTCTGCCTTTTCGAGCTTTTCCAGTCTTATTCTCAGGGTTTCCGGGGAAAGTTCTTCTATCTGTCTATTAAGGGCCTGGATCAGCCGCATCTCATTTTCCATTTGCTGCTCGACCTGAAGAAGCTGCTCTGCACGCTGCCGGTCATCACCTGCCTCTTCTTGCTTAACATTTAGCTTTGCCCGGGCCTCGGTGAGAATCTCTTTGAGCTCATTAATCTTCTTTTGGGTTATCTCTCTCCTCTTCCTATCAGTCTGAAGCTGCTCATCGAGATTTCTTATCTCATTCAAAAGTGCATTCTCTTCATTCTTCAACCCTTGAATCTTGGTTTTTACCTGACGAATTCTTTCAACCGTTTCCACAAGATCAGCGGGTCTGATCCATCCAGGCACTTTCGAGGCAAGACGCACAATCTCCTCCTCTACCGCATCCTTTGTCAATTTCGCCCTATTTAAATCCTTTTTCAGCTTTTCTCCCTTCAGCTCCTTAAGGCCGCTCCTTACCGCTTCGAGCCTGCTCTGTTCCTCTCTAATGGCCTCATAAGCCAAAAGGGCATCCTCCACGGACTGGACGCCAATCTGACTCAAAAGACTAGCCAGTTCTTCCTCGAGCCTCTTTAACTCACTGACTGCATCCGCCAAAGTTGTCCCTCCTCCTGGCGTTACAGTGATCTTGGTTGAGTCGCCCACGGTCACTTCACACGTACTACTTACTGTTACATGAGTGCCAACCGGCACAGGCCTGCCATCCACTTTCACTTGAAGATCCGACTCAGAAACCTCTATTCGGGCAGAAAGTCCTTCGAGTCTCGCCTTTGCGCTTTTGATGTCGGATGAGAGTTGGGAGATTCTTGTACGCTGAGATTTTGTGATCTTTGGAAGCTTTGCCAGACTCCGCTCTATTTCTTTCTGCTTTTTTTCAAGCTGCTCAATACGCTCTACCTTTTTTTCAAGCTCGCAAATGTCAGACTCGACCCTAAGCGATTCCTTGCAAAGAGTTAGTAGCTGAAGCTCTGCCTCTGCAGACTGGAGCTGTCTTCTCACCTTTTCGTGATTTGAAGAACGAAGCAGGTCCAACCTCTTTTGTTTGGTCGCTATTTCTGAATCCAGATCTTTAAGCTCCTTCTCTTTAGGGCCAAGCTCTTCTTCTATTTTCGTGATCCGGCGCTTGAGCTCAACCATCTCCTGATCTAGCTTTTCTAAGGAGACCTTTTCCTTCTCTAGTTCCTGGAATCTTGCCTTATGCTTCTCTAACCTTTTTGAAAGCTCTTCAACATCCGCTAGCTTTTTTGCTACCTGATCCAATTCCAAACGTATGCGCTCAAGCTCTTTTCCAGTTTGCTTTTCTACCTGGGAGGCCTGAAGGTAATCACTCCTTGCTGTCTCAAGTCGATCAACGCGTAACCTTGCCTCTTCAACTAAGGCCTGCAACTTCTCGAGACGCTGCTGCTTTTCAAAGAGCTCGTTGTCTTTTTTCCTGGATATCTGACCTTTGGCAGTAAAAAACCGGCTGTATTCACGCCTGAAATAATCTGCAACTGCAGCGTCCTTGTCACTTTGTTGAACTATTGCCCCCTGTTCCTTCTGAAGCCTTCTTATCAGGCTATTGTTTCTCTCCTCTATGGCTTTTGCAGGATGTATTCCTCCCTGCCCCTGCCATACCCACAAATGATTCCAGCGTGCTCCAAGCCGTGTAGGCGATTTTCCGTCAACAGGCGCCTCTCCCAACAACTCACCTAGCACATGCTCGGCATGATCATTGTGAAACGTCTTGCCATCGATCTTAACAACGGCAGTGCCGCTATTTCCCCTGAAAAGCTTGGTTACCTCACATCTACTTCCTTTGGCCTCAAAACATACCGTCACTTCTGGATGACCAGAATGGAGCATCGATTTCATCCTTTCCAACTCACGTCCACCTGTCCTGGCCTTGAGGAATAGTGCCCTGTGTACTGCTTCTATCAAGGTGCTCTTCCCCGTCTCGTTTGGCCCGACAATTACGGTCATCTTTGGATCGAAGTCTATTCTTAACTCCTTGTGAATCCTATAATTCTTGACTAATGCAGATATCAAGCGCATGTATTCCCACCTCCATAGCAGGCATGATAAAGTAGCCGGAGAGCCTCTGAGACCTCCCGCTCATCCTCTTGCTCAGGCATGGCCAACTGTTCTGTAAGCCTTTTTGCAACTCGCCCTATAAGCGGATCGCTGCCATGAATTAATTTCTGCAGCTCCTCATCATCGGGTATGATCTGAAGCTTGTTTCTCAGCCTCAAATACAAAAGTTCCGAGCCAATTGTCTCGAGCACCTTTTCTAAATATGCGCCCACGGAAAGGCTGACCGTCCCTGTCAATTCAAGCCTCACCAAATCACGACCAACCCTATTTGATGTGCACCTGCTTATTAGCCCTTGCAACAATTCGACATCGGCCTTATCGCCTACATGCAGCGCCAGCCTATGCCAAAAAAACCGACCTGTTTCAATGGGAGTAACCGAGGGAGTGCCCCCTCGTTCTACCTCCACCAACAGGACATTTCCGGCGGAGTATCCTTCGCCACGCGGAAATCTATCTGGTTCATGAGTGCCTGAATACCAGCACTTGTCACTGATTTTTTTTGTGCCGTGCCAGTCTCCAAGGGCAACAAAATCCACCCGGTCGAAATCAACGATATCCAAGTCGATGACATGCTCTGAAGAAAATTCAGATTCATTGAACCCAGTCACACTGCCGTGGGCCAAAATGATGCGAGGCTTACGGGAAGAGAGACCATCCCAAATCCCCTGACCACTTAGCCACCTTAATGGATTGGCCTGTTTCGAGCCAAATAGACATGGGGCAGGCAGGATGACCGCATCATCGATCTCGAAGGGAGCTGGCTCCATCAATATATTCATATTGGGCGCATGCCTTTTTTGCTGCTCCTGAAAAAAGGATCGGCTGTATATAGAACCTGGGCCTCCGTCGTCGTGATTTCCTGGAATGACTAGGACTGGAACCGGAATTTGCCCCACGGCTGCGCACAGCTGAGAGACCGTAGACTTATCCGGTGTGTTGGAATCGAAAAGGTCTCCAGCCACTGCCACGAAGGATGCCCCATGCTTCCTTGCCGCCTCTGCAATTGCATCAACAGATTCTATGCGCTGCCTGCGAAGCGTTAGCCTGACCTCTTCATCCTCAATAGACCCGAAAGGCTTTCCTATCTGCCAATCTGCTGTGTGAATGAATCTCATTTTTTACCCCCATGTACCATCTCTTATTAAAAATCGGCATACTTTAGCTTTTTTCTTAATCTTTTATTTTTACTCGACTGGAAACACATCTATATCTCTAACTTTTCATTAGATATCAGGATATCGAGGATGTTTGACATTGAAATCAATCTTGGTGGTCCTATTAAAACGCAGAGGTCAGTTTCGTTTAAACTTTTTCAGCTTCCTGACTCTGCATCTTTCCACTTTGTAGACATTCACGATCACAGGCCCCTATAGCTTGTAAAACGATTCTGTTTCACCCCACCACCTTCTTGCGTTTCCCCTGAATATGCCGTGCCGACGAAGTGATCTTCTCATGCTACCCAAAAGACCTCAATGTCTTTCCAATTCGACATCTCGTAACTGTTATGATTCCATCATATACGCCTCCTCTGCTACCATTCGTCTTTGCATTCTCTACACCTAATAAATTTGAGATAGCGGGCAGTTGCTTGGAAGAAATCTTTAAGCCATTATCTTGCAAAACCTTCCATGCAGACCGATCCTGGATATTCGTCAACACAATTCGAGCTATAGGAGGGATAGCAGCAGCCAGCCTCTGCCTCTGCTGCATGACGCATAACCCCTTTTCTATCCTCTATTTTTTTTGTAAGTCTTCCAGTGTAATCATGTTTATTCACTCTTTTTTGTATAAAATTGAAGCCCTCGACAGACTCCTGACGCAAGATCCTCACCACCTTTGCATTCATATATTATGAAGGGAAACCTCTCAGACCCAAATTCCCTGGAGATTGACCTATCCATGCAATCCTGCATGAGCCAATATTTGTATGAGCCGATAGATCTCAATGAACATTGGCACCGCTATAAGTCTAGTTTTCATGTCCAGAGGGCATTTTTCTTGCTATTTTTCTGTCTTCTCTGCTCGTCTCCAGATCATTAACAGGCCCCCTTGTCTTAAAAAAAACGGCAATAACCTATTATCTGCATGCTCTGAGGATGTACATCCATCGTGACCCTGCTAGATAAAACTTCCTCAGCTGCTGCCTTGACAATGCCGAACTCAGCCTCAATATCGGACATCACTACCATGGGTTCCGCTTCTGTGGGCTGCCCCGTTTTCAAAGGCCTTTCAAGAGCAGAGACAAGATCTTTTGGATTCACATCGGCTTTCCCGGTATCTTTAATACCTAACAGCATGAACTCTTCCCTTATGCGATCACCTTTGTAGTCCTGCCAGCTCAGCGTAACGGCTGCTACTCCAGTGAGGCCTTCCACAGCCCCAGCTGCTGCGGCTCTGCCACGAAATTCAGGTGCCTTTGCTGCCTTGATCATTTCCTTGACGAGGGGATGTTCCATGTCCAGTCGGATTATTTTGGTCTTATGGCCGGAAATATTGCGATTGCAGGTTATGCGCATCTGCCTGCCCTTGATGCCGAGATGTTCTGCAAGCCCTTTTGGTAGAATGATCCTTAAGATTCTGCCTCCATCGAGCTCCTCTATAATCTCAATGTTCAAGAATGAGATCATGCCCCGAATGAAAGACCACAGATGGCTGGTGCCAAGCCTTAGAAGCTCACCTCGCTGCCACTCATCTGCAGAGGCAGCATATTTCAGCAGATCGCGCTGTTTCCTGGCCGCCTGTTTTGCCATGGAAAGAGCATCTTCCAGATCCCCTACAGTGGCTTGCTCCCCGGACGAAACCGCCTTTTCGAGAACCTCTTTCACATCGAGCACATGCACGAGCTCACCGAGAATCTCGTCTTCGAGGCCTGGCTGGAACTCCTTGTCAACTCCTGACATGTCCTGGACCACCTGGTCGATACGATGGTAGAGATGGGCCAGCAGCCTGCCGTCCAGGGTGTCTGGGACATGGAGATTGAAGACCATTACCTTCTTCTTCTGCCCGTACCGATAGAGCCGCCCTATTCTCTGGACGAGCCTCATGGGGTTCCAGGGCAGATCATAGTTTATCATGATATGACAACGCCGGTGCAGGTTGATACCCTCACCACCTGCCTCGGTGGATATGAGAAAACGGGCCTCGTTCTCGAACTTCTCGATCTGACGTTCCCTCTCCTTGTGATCCATCTCGCCGTTTATGAGGGCAACACTCGAATGGCCATAGCGGGCCGTCAGTGCCTGCGCCAACCACCTTTGGGTGGACTTATACTCGGTGAATATGACAATGCGGTTGTCTTTATCCATGTACAGAATGGAGGGGACTACATGGTCAAGTAGTCTCTTGAGCTTGGAGTCTTTGTCTGCCAGGCCCTCTGCCTTTTCGAGCAGGTCTGTCACCAGTTCTACTTCTCCAGCAAAGAACTGACTGGCAGGGGTTACTGCGGCTGCCGCTTCCTCTTCGCCTTCACCTGCAAAACGTTCGTCCTTGGGCTCCTCAAACAGTGTCCAAGATTCAGCCTCATTGATATTTTCAGACCTTCGCTTCAACCTTTCTAGTCTGCGGGCAAGGGCAGACTTTATGGCTGCTATGCTTGAGGCGGAAAGCTTTCTATATATATTCATTACGAAGCCCACAGCCCTTGCGTGCATGCCATCCATAGACATACTTGCATGATGCAGATCACGAAAATAGCTTCTCAGCGCCCTGTCGAATTCCTTCTCTTCTGGAGACAGTTCGATCTCAATACGCCTTACTTCTTTACCTTTGAAGATGAGGCGGCCGTTTTGATCAATTGCCTTTGCCTTGCTATTTCGGATGATCATTTGTCCCAGGATGGAACGATTTTCATCAAGCCTTCTAATCTGCTGTTTGAGCTCTGGACGCAGAAGCTCGAGAAGCCCCTGAAATTTATCCTGTCTACCCTGATGAGGGGTGGCCGTAAGAAGGAGCACTGCCGGACTTCTCGCCCTCAGAGCCGCTGCCATTTTATAGCGGTCAGAGGCGTAAAAACGCCTGCCGTTTTGTTGTCTTGTGAGCCTGTGGGCCTCGTCGAACACCACCAGATCCCAATCCGGTGCTGCTAGAATACGATCCAAATGACGCTGACTTTTTAATGTATCCACCGAAGCTATGACATGATCATAACGTTTCCAATCACGAAGATCATTTATGTGAAAATCCACACCGTAAATGGCAAATTCGCTTAACCCCATACGGAAATGAAGCTCCTCTTTCCACTGCCTAAGAAGCCCTGCTGGCACTACAAGCAAAACACGTCTCAACCTTTTTCTGGCCATGAGAGCAGAAAGCAGCATACCGACCTCTATAGTCTTTCCCATGCCAACATCCTCAGCTATGAGCCAGTTGAGATTTCCAGATGTGATGAGCTTATGAACTAGTCCCACCTGATGCGGCAAGGGGTCTATGTCGAGCCTGGCAAAGGAGCCGGTATCTGCGTGGTAGCTCTCGAGTCCGTATGCCAACGTCCGCAGACGGAAGCGCTCGGCGTCTGCGCAAACATTCATACCTTTCATGGCAAAGATCGTCTTGATTGACGGCTCAAGGGCCAACGCCTCGTGTGGAAGCCAGCAAATCTTGCCGGTCTCTGCGAACTCCACCAGGGCCTGCTGACGACCGCCAAGGGTTCGAATCCTCTTGACTACCCCTCTACCAAGTGAGATATGGGCTTTAGAAAAAGGCCGGTGCACGACTTCAGCTCCAGGTGCCAGGGCGCTGGTCAACTGATCGGCAGTGGTCCATGCCCGCGAGCCGTCATCAGCCATCTTTACGAGCACGTTGATCCCGTCGGAATCAGTCTCTACATTCTCTACGATTCCACGCCTGCCCTCTGGCGTCTGGATGAATGCCCTTATGCAAGGCGGTATGGAAGGGGCAAAGGTATTCATGTTTCTTACATCTCCTTTCGTATTGGTAGAAGTTTCCTCAGAATGTTCCTGTAGTCTGGTCTTTGCATTTTTCATGCAGCCAGGAGTCCCAATGGAGCCAGTTCCATCCCTGGGTCATACTTGACTTTATAACCGACAAAGGTGGAAAAAGAGCGAAATTCACTGAATAGACTCGGCCGATAGCGCCACTGCTCATACAAGTGGAGCAGAAGCTGCTCCACCTCTGCAATGTCTGGGTAGCTGTCGTATAGATCTGCGATATCAGAACACAGGGACCAGCAGGCAGGTTCAGCCGAACCATTTGAAAACTCTGGATACTCCGACCACAGCTGCCTGATCTTCCAGATGAACCTCAGCCTCTCAGGTCCTGCGCCGGCACTGAGCCTGCGTCTGACGGCATGAAATGTTTGACCATGACGATTGAGTCTGAAGATTTCATAGAGCAATGCGGAAAGCTCGTCCCCATAGCCGAATTCTTCAGCCAGCACCCTTGCCTTTTGCCAGGCCACATCCTGCGGGCTGACTGCGCCGCTGGTCTGGACTGCTTGCTCTTTGTTACTCGTCTGCACCGAACCCTGTCTTTCCAACTCTTCTTCTTCGATTTCCAAGGCGAGGGCCTCGGCATGATCGTCTGCCCAAGAGAAATAGTCTTCAGACTCTTCATAGTCGACGTCCTCCAGCTCTTCATGACTCATGAAAATTTCGAGTGCCGAGTCAAACACCAGCTCATAGTCAATCAACTCTTTTTCTTTTATGTCATAAATTTTTTTAAACTTTAACTTTTGAGACATGCCTCTTGCCTCCTTTAATTCCATTTTCAGAATCCATAGGGTTGCTTATTCCCCCTCAGTTCATGGCCCCATTTTAAATTCTCCACAGGGACAAATAGTGTCCCGCGAGAAATAAAGTGAAAAAATTTGATACAAGGATCGACTCACTAGGAGTCATTCAAAGTTCGTTCCCTTAAAGACAGTCCTTTAAGGACAGACAAGAAAAAATTCGATAAAATCCTTAAAGCTAGTTGGGGAGATGGTTAGGCATGTCTGAGGTTAGTAGCGGCATCTACAAGGCAAAGCGCCAGTGGAATCTATTCAAGATCCTGCTGGAAACAGGCGAGGAATACAGTGCAAGTAAGCTCCATGAGCTCAATCTGAAACAGATGAATGGGCAGTGCGAATGGAGTCTAAAGACCACGAGGCGAGACCTGAAGGGACTTATGGCGTCCGGCCTGCCCATCGGGAGTAAGAAAAAGGGGCGGAAGACTGTCTATTTCCTTCAAAAGTCTGCTCTGCTCAAGGCATCCGTCAACGTATCTTTCGAGCAGCTACTTCTGCTTTATCTCGCCAGGAATATGTTGGGGCAAATAGAGGGAACCATATATCAACGTGCTCTGGACGATCTCATAGACAGAATCGAGGAGTGTATGCCCGATGAGGTCGGGAAGGTTCTAAAAACCTACCAAAGTGCCCTGTCTTCCATGTACTGTGCCGGACCGGCCTTGAACAAGGCTGAAGATATTATTGAAAGCCTCCATGAAGCGATAGCCAGGAAGATACCAGTTAAGATCTCATATGAAGCAATCTCCACCGGAGAGCTTACCTACAGAGAGGTGGAGCCCTACCTAATAGTTTTCAAGAATGGACGCTTTTATCTTGTTGGGCACTGTCGCAGGAGAAATGCCGTTCGTTTCTTTGCCATAAACCGAATCAAAGTATTAGTCAAATCACATGGACAGCCCTATGAAATACCAAAAGACCTCAATAAAAAGATAGATTTGACATTTGGTGTCTTCCAAGGTGAAAAGATAGATGTGGAAATAAAGTTCAATTCCGATGCTGCCAAATATTTGAAGGAGACCGTCTGGCACCCAACCCAGCAGCTCGAAGACCAGCCAGATGGCAGCGTTCTATTCAGGGCAAGGATGCCAGATACCGTGCAGCTAAAGGCTTGGATACTGAGCTGGGGAGCAGTTGCTAAGGTTCTGAAACCAGATCATTTAAGAGACGAGGTAATCAGTGAGTTAGAGGCATGCATTCAAAACTATTCTTAAGATTTCAAATGCATAAGGGGAAAGGCATTTAAGACCTCAAAATATCTTTATTTTAAAATTTCAGAACGAATATGCAAACAGGTATATCCATAGGATAGAAGAGCTTTGGAGGAAGGCCAATAACTGTGTCGATAATTTCTATCTAGAAGCAACCTCTTTCGGATATTCTTCTTTCTTCTCCCTCGAAACAGCACACCATGTGGCATGATAATGGCCATGGTGCCTTCCTTGTGAAGAAAGTAAAACCCATAGAGCAGAAAGGCAAAGTCTGCCACAGACTTGGGCGCAAGTCCATAGCCCTTGAACCTGAACTCTGCCATCTCTTTAGCGGGATTCCAGCGGTGGCTGAAAGGGTAGTTGACCACCACTGCATCAAAGTCAATTCTGTTAACTTCCCTGGCACGGATTCAATCTCCTAACTTACCCCCAAAGAAGTCTTCCTAGGCCGGAAAGACGGGGTTTCTTATTTGTAATGCAGGAGTCAAGATCCTGCTTGTTTCCAAACAGTATCACCTGCTTCTTTGCCCTAGTGACTGCAGTATATAGAAGTTCCCTTCCTGAAAGGGGGGAAGATGCTGGAGGTAGTGTGACTAGAACCTTGGAGAACTCGGATCCCTGACTCCTATGGATAGTCAAGGCCCAAGCCGTGTCTATGTGAGGTAACCTGCCAGGGCTGAAGCTCCTTGGCCCGTCTCCGTCTCTTTCTTGGAACCATACCATCATGCGACCACGATGGTCGGGCCAGCAGATTCCAGTATCACCATTATAAAGGTCTGCATAGTAATCGTTTCTATTTACAGCCACAGGCATCCCCTTGAAAAAGCCCGTCCATGACTGGGATGACTTCTCCACTGCGAGAACATTCATGATCCTGTTGAGATTCTCTACCCCTGCAGCACCCCTTTTTGTGCCACAAAGGATCTTAAAATCATCGAGATGGAAAAGGGCTTCTGTAACCGTGGCCTGCCGATAAAGATCTTCCAAAAAACCGGATGCCTCCTGGCGCACCAGATCCTCTATGGAAATACAGGATGCGTCCACAAATCTGGCATCATCGTAGCCGTCGTCCTCAAGGATTTGCCAAACAGTACGA
The DNA here is from genome assembly GCA_013154175.1 of Thermodesulfobacteriota bacterium. Lineage (GTDB taxonomy): Bacteria > Desulfobacterota > Dissulfuribacteria > Dissulfuribacterales > QOAL01 > JAADCZ01. Next base: position 3,447 of record JAADCZ010000114.1, on the reverse strand, counting down.
AGATCCCCATTATTTATGGCAGAGGCCAGTTTCGAAATACCTCCTTCTCCCTCGAACCTGTGGGTCTTGGTCAGCCTGACCAGGCATCCCCTCAGTTTTTGACCAATATCCTCAGGACCGTACTCCATAACTTCCATTATTTTTCTGCAGGAAGCCTCTCCTTGGGAAGAGATCAGTTCAGCTGCCGTACAGTAGCTTGAAGATGCGGAAACGACATCCAAACCAGAACAGATATCAGCAAGCACTCTGCCTGCATCCACAGACGGAAGCTGATCCATATCCCCTATCAGAACAAGGCTGCTACCCTCATCCATGGCTTCTGTCAGGTGGACCATGAGGGGCAGATCCACCATTGAGGCCTCGTCCACCACCAGTACATCGAAAGGCAACCGGCAACTTGCATGATACCTGAACCTTCCAGGCATCACCCCTGCCCCAAGAAGCCTGTGGATAGTAGAGGCCTCGGAGGGGATGTGATTTTTCAAGTCTTCCGGGATGTTCATGGAAGAAAGGGCCTTGGCCACCGACTCGTTGAGCCTTGCTGCAGCCTTGCCAGTAGGAGCGCAAAGTGCTATCCGAAGCGGATTTCCCATTTTGAGTGCCGCAGCCTGAAGTACAGCCATGAGGGCAGTCACTGTCCAGGTCTTGCCGGTACCCGGCCCTCCTGTCACCACGAGCAAGCTTCTGAAAAGCCCCATGACTGCAGCACTCTTTTGCCAGTCTGGCTCGTCACTCTGGCTATGTCCAAAAATCGTATCTGCCATTTGAAGCCCGTAGCAAACTGCATCCTCTTTGCTTGGGCCTTGGAAAAAGGCAGGCTGGCTCGAAGAAAGCCTTTTCAGAAACAGTGAAAGCTTCTGCTCATAACTCCAGTATCTATGCATGTACATGCGGATTCCATCAAGGACAAAGGGCTTATCATCCCCCTGCTGGGAGCAAATAGAACAGGCATTTAAGGCTGAAAGCAATATGTCGGCAAGCCGATGGCAGCCTTCGTCCCTTTCAGCTTCTATGTTCAGCGAGCCGAAGAGATTGGGGAACGCCAGACGCAAGGCCTCGAGGCTGTCTTCTTCCGCGGGCAGAACCTTTTCAATTCCCTTGCCGTTGAGCTCGATGCAGCTATCTCCCCCCTCAAGGGCCAAAGCGCAAAGAAAGGCAGCCAGCATGAGTGCCTGGCTCTTCTCCTCATGTTCACCCTCTTGAGGCATACCGCAGCAAATGGCCTCCATTCGGGAAGCGAACCTTGCGATCTCGGCAGGTGCCCTTGAAAACCCCTCCAAAGAGGCAGCCTCTAGAAGATGGCCCATGGAGGCCTCAGCCATCTCCAACATCTCATCCGTGTATCTGGGAATGGCTATCATATCTTAGGCCCTCCTACATCTGGTCTTACATCATCCTGAAATAACCACGGATATCTTGCTTGAAGCTCCTCTTGAGCAATATACAAAACGCCCGGCTGCGCGTCTGTCCATTCAGCATGATCTTTTGTCATTCCACGGACGAAGAGATAGAAAACACCCCCAAAATGTTGCTTCCTATCGTAACCCTCGAAGAACCTGGAAAGGTAGCTGTCTGCCGCACCAGAATAGATAGCTGCCTGAAGCCAGTAATCGTGCATGTCCATGGCCCTTTTCATATTCTCTTCCAGATAATCCTCAACAGATGCTCCAAGCCAATTGGTCTTATAGTCGAGCAGATAGAATCTACCTTCATGCCTGAAAAACAGGTCGATGTAGCCTTTCAGCAGACCTTTTTTCACCGTGAAACCTGATTTGGACAGCAAACCCGAGAAATCCTGACCAAAGGGCCAGTAGAATACCATCTCCTTTACGATGTCCTGGCTGTCTAAATCCCTTAACCTGATCCTTTCGGGCCTAAGCGGCACCGAGAGCACAGTCTTGGCAAGGCTCACCAAAACATCTGTCCACTTGGAATCGATGCGGTAAGCCTCTAGTACGGACCTTGCTACCTCAAGCATCTCTTCTCTTCCGGCCTTGAAATCCAGATCCTCGAACAGCTTGTGGACACAGCTTCCAGCCTCTGGCCCCCTTGGAAAACCAATCATGTCCAAAGTGTCCGGCTGCGGACTAAGCATCTCCCAAGGTGCACCTTCCTGCATGGAAGCGGAGATGGCCGAAAAGGACATCCTTGCCCAGTCCTGAACGGCAATCGGGCCGTCTCCCAAGGATTCTACAGAAAAGGTCTCATCCTTGTGGGGCAGGAAGGAAAGCCGTGAAGAATTTTCTGAGATCTCCTTAACACCGTCCCTCCACACTAACTTCACGGCTTCGAGGCCGCCGAGTACATCCTGAAAAGTACGGGCCCACAACCTATCAGGCCAGCATGTCTCATCTTCTTCCAGGGTAACTTCATCCACCTGGCCACTGCTGTCATCATCACTTTCCATCCCTTCTGAGTCTGGAGGCTCCGACAACAACATACATTCTGTCCAGATCTTCGCCCATTCCTTCTTCAGAATCGCTGGCAACCCATTGGAAACTTCTGGTAGAGCAATAGAAGGTTCCCCGTCTACTACACCTTCATGCCCTGTAAAGCTGGATGGCTCCAATTCCTCTTCACATCCAAGCTCTGAAGCTATCTGCTGGAATTTCGGAAGAAGTAGCTGGCCAATGAGGCTACTGCCGATCTCTGGCTTAAAAAGCCCAACATATAGCTTGAACTTGGCCCGAGTAAGGGCCACATAGGCAAGACGGATCTCTTCTGAGAGGGCTTGTAAATAAGCAAAATCTATCTCTTCATTTGAAAAGCCTGGAATTGCCTGGCCACCTTTTCCTTCATCGTCGAAAGCAAACTGCCAGGATACTGGGATCACATAGCAACCATGTTTCCGACTATAGAATTTCGAGGCACCTAGCCGGAAGGCTTTTGGCGGCTCACCCATGTAAGGAAGAAAGACTATGGGAAACTCAAGGCCTTTACTGGTGTGATATGTCATTATTTTTACGAGGTTTTCATCGGTCTCGAGCCTGAGCCTCTTTTCTTCCTGATCCGTCCCCGGTTCTTCTATAGCCCGCTTTAGGGCAACAATGAGTTTTGCCGGACTTGGATGCTCCTTTTCAGCATCAGACAACAGCTCGGAGAGCTGACGAAGATTGGTTAGCCTCCTCTGGCCGTCTGTCAGGGAAAGGAGCCTTTTTGGAACATCAAAACGATGGAAGAGCTGTCTCAACATGGGCATGACACCCTGTTTTATCCATATCTCCCTTAATTCCACGAATTCATCAACCAGGCGGTTCCATTGCTCGGAGTCCCCCTGAACTTTCAGCAGCTGGGAAGCATCATATCCAAGGGCCGTGGTACAAAGCGCAGTTGATACAGCCTGCTGGCTCACAGGTGAAAAGACGGCAGCAAGTATGTAGAGAAGTTCCCTGGCTTCCATGGATGTATAAACATTCGAGGGACCTTGAAGCACTGCCGGAATCCCAA
>JAADCZ010000033.1 GCA_013154175.1 Thermodesulfobacteriota bacterium | reverse complement strand
GGCAGGGCTCGACACCTCCATGCTTGTCATCGCCAACATCAGGGAACAGGTTGCGTGGGCCCACCCGGACGATCCAGAGGGTGCCTATTTGCGCGCCAAGGACCAGGTGCTCATGGCCATTGCCAGGGCCAAGGTGATGGAACCCATTGCCATCAAGGACTACCCCGTCACCAAAAAGGCCCTGGTGCTTGGAGGTGGCATCAGTGGCATGAACGCAGCGGCAATTCTGGCAGAGTCCGGGGTCCAAGTCTCTTTGGTGGAAAAGACAGGAAGTCTTGGAGGAAATGCTAGAAGACTTCTCAAAACGTGGAGGGGCAAAAAGGTCTCGGAGATTATCGAGGCCCTGGAAAAGAGGCTTACGAGAAACCCCCTTGTTCAAATCTTTCTAAACTCACAGATCGAAAACATTCAAGGGCAAACGGGAAACTTCATTTCCTATATAAAGACCGACAAAAGCCCTGGCCTCGAACCAGTAACCCATGGTGCCTTGATCGTGGCCACCGGTGCCCGGGAGGCAAAACCTCGAGGTTATCTCTACGGGAAACATCCTGGGGTGATAACCCACCAGGAACTGGACGAGCTCCTTTTAAAGGGGAAAACCGATGAAATTTCCAAGGCGCACTCCATAGTCTTCATCCAGTGCGTCGACTCATGCAACAACGAAAGGCCCTACTGCAGCAGGGTTTGCTGCACCCATGCAGTATCGAGGGCTGTTTTCTTAAAGGAAAAATTCCCCCAGCTGGACATCTACATCCTCTACAGACACATGAGGACCTATGGCCAGCGGGACCATTTTTTCAGAAAGGCAATGAAAATGGGGGTAAGGGTCAAGAGATTTTCAAGTGATGAGCCCCCCAGGGTTTCCATGATCATGGAGCTCGACAGGGACCTTCGCCCCAAGGGCAGTCTCAAGGTGGAATGTTTCGACAGTCTCACCCAGTCAGACATTGTCCTTCACCCCGATTTTGTTGTGCTTGCCACTGCGATAGAGCCTGACCCCAAAGAAAACACTAGGCTTTCACGGCTCCTTAAGGTGCCCTTGGGAACTGACGGATTCTTTCAGGAAATGCACCTGAAACTGCGTCCTTGTGAACTTAGACGTGATGGATTCTTTGTTGCCGGGCTTGCCCACTATCCAAAGGAGATAGAGGAATCCATGAGTCAGGCTGCAGCCGCAGCTGCAAAGGCCATGGCTTTTATCTCCCAGGAGCGGGTCAACCCAGACAGATTGACGGCACGGGTACTTGCGCACAGGTGTGATGGTTGCGGCTTGTGTGTGGATGCATGCTCTGAAAAGGCACTTTCCCTCTGTCAGTTCGTCTTTAAGGGCAAAACGAAATACATGGCAGAGGTCGATGATTCCCTATGCTCAGGCTGCGGCGGCTGCAGTGCCGTATGCCCAAAGGATGGAATCGGTGTTCCTGGCTACATGCCCCATGAGATAGCCGCCCAAATAGAGACCTTGTTGAGGGCTTCGTGATGGCAAAAGACGATTTTCAGCCCAAAATATTATGCTTCATGTGCCAATGGTGCGGATACAGCGCAGCGGATCTGGCCGGTGCAAATCGCATGGCCTACCCTGCCTCGGTTCGTTCCATCGAGGTAACATGTTCTGGCATGGTCCATCCCAACTGGGTGGTTAACTCCTTGCTGGCAGGCATAGATGGGGTGATGATATTTGGTTGCCATAAAGGCCAGTGTCACTATGGCTCTGGCAACAGGCTTGCCCTCAAAAGGGAGGACTTGATACTTCAGACCCTCGACGACATCGGCCTTGAAAGGGAAAGATTCTCTATGAAATGGGTCTCTGCAGCTGAGGCGGGGCGTCTTGTTGCAGCCATAAAAGAGATGATCCAGAAACTCAGCCACCTTCCACCAAACAGAAACCTTGGTCTAAGGCTCTCATCGCCTTACGGCCCTGGCACCAGTCTGGTAGGGCCCAAATTCGTCCGCACAATCAATGACAAACGCTACTACTGGGATGGAAATATCTATCAGGCCCACTCCAGTGCACAAAAGGCCATTTCTGACTATCTGGACAAGGGTTTTGAGGCAAAACTCGTCCCCACATCGGATGGAATATTGATTTATACGAGACGGGATTCCAAAAAGGATGAGGGCACATGATACCAGGAGACAGAAACATAAATCCACTTGATAGGATTGCTGAATTTATATGCTCCCACCTGGATAGCAGACAGCTCTATACATGCCTTGGCTGTGGTACTTGCAGCAATCTGTGCCCGGCATCGGGCATGCAAGGGGTTGATCCATGCGCCCTTGTTCAGATGGTACTCGATGGCAAAGAAGAAGCCGTACTGAATACCCCTTGGGTATGGCACTGCTCAGGATGCAGCCTATGCCTGGCATCCTGCCCTGAAGGGGTGGATGTACCGCGGCTCGTAAGCCTTATCCGTTCTGTTCAGGACGACTGCATGCTGCCAGAGGGCCTTCGCTCACGACTTTCCACATGGATATCTACAGGCAACCTCAGTGGAATGTATCCCCTCGAATATCTTGCCCTCTTGGACTCTGCCTCTGGCGTCTACGCCCAAAGATCCGGCCACAAGACGTTTAAATTACCCGTGGATAAAAAGGGGGCGAGGGTTCTACTAATTGTGGACCCAGGGCTTTTAAAGCTCCGGCCAGACATACTCCCTGCCTATATTCACCTGTTTCAGGCTGCCAGGGAGGACTGGACCCTCAGCAGCATGCCCTTTGGAAGTGTGGATATGGCAATGGTAAGTGGAATCTCCAGGCATAGGGGTATCTGGCAGACCACGTTTGAGGCAATAGTGGAAAGACTTTGTCCAGAGATAGTTGTTCTAGATGACTGTCCAAATGAAATGGCGCCCTTTGGACCCTTTGGAAACAAAGGTCTTGAACAGGAAGGGGTCAAGGTGGTGGGCATCCTTTCCTTAGTCAAGAAATACTTATCTTCAGGGCAACTAAATCTTGGCAAAAGATTCGGGCGTAGCCTTACTCTTCAAGAGCCATGCTCAAACACAGATCAAGACCTGGTGGCATACTGCAGGGA
>JAADCZ010000066.1 GCA_013154175.1 Thermodesulfobacteriota bacterium | reverse complement strand
TTACGGGGAATCTCAACGGTCGGTGCAGGCCACTGAACGCCGTCGGGTAGCTCAAGGAGAACTTCATAGGTAGCACCAGAGAGGTCGCTGTCCTGACCTTTGGTTACCTTGCCGGCGTATTCGTTCCAAATCTCCTTGGAGAGGGTGTACCAAGGATCCCTCTTGGCAGCTTCAATGAAGGGAGCTACGCACTGGTAAACGGCTTTAGCCCTTGCACGGAGCTTGGGATCGCTCTCCTTCTCAAGCTTCTTGGCAAGAACCTGAGCAAACTCAACAATCATCCAGACCTCAGGCATTGCTTGACCTGGAGCCTTAACGGCCTTAGGAGTAAGCTGGGAGCGACGCTCGGTGCATCCGTAAACTCCTGTCTTTTCAAAGTGGAAGGCTGCAGGAAGGATAAGGTTTGCAAACTCGGTTGTCCTTGTTGGGAAGATATCTGTAGCAACTACGAAAACGTCATCCCTTGCAAAGCCCTCCCTGAACCTTCTCATGTTGGGGAGAGACTGGAGGGGGGAAGTCTCCTCAATCCAGATGAAGTGGATGGGCTTGAGGCCTGGGAACCTTTTCTTATCCTCCTCTGTGTAGGAGATGGCGGAGAACATCTTAACCGTGTGGTATCCAGGCTTTGGAGGAATTGTTCCTGGAGGAACTCCCCAGATCTTCTCAAGCTGAGCCCTGTGCTTAGGATTCTTAACTACCCTGTGGCCTGGGAGAATGTGGCACAGTCCGCCACCTTCACGAACGCCACCGCAAGCGTTTGGCTGTCCGGTAAGTGAAAGGGCGTCGGCACCATCCTTACAGATGTTTCCTGTTAGGAGGTGGAGGTTTGTAACCAGGTTGTTAACCCATACTCCGCGGGTCCTCTGGTTGAGACCCATTGTCCAGATGGAGACGGTCCTGGTTGTCGCAAAGCGCCTTGCTACCTTCTTGATAAGCTCTGGAGTGATGTTTCCGCCGCAGATTTCAGCAGCGTATTCTGGTGTGTATTTCTCAAGGAACTTTTTGTAGTCCTCAAAGGAGACCTCATGCCCAATAAGAGGGTTCTTGTCCTTGCCCTTCTCATAGATGTGGAATGCCACATACTTGCTTACAAATTCCTTATCATAGAGGCCTTCCTTAACGATTACGTGGGCCATTGCGTTTAGGAGGGCAAGGTCTGTTCCAGGCTTAAACTGCATGTGGATGTCTGCAATCTTGGAGGTCGGGGAAACCCTCGGGTCAACGTTGATTACCATGTAGCCGCCGGGGTTGGCAAGCTTGTTTTTCATAATACGGCGGTAGAGAATTGGGTGGCACTCGGCGGTGTTGGAGCCGATGATAAAGACTGTTTGAGCCTTTTCAAAGTCGGCATATCCGCCTGCAGGCTCGTCGGTTCCAAAGGAGGTAAGGTATCCACCAACGGCAGATGCCATACAGAGCCTTGGGTTTCCTTCTACGTGGTTTGTTCCGATGCACCTAAATAGCTTCTGAAAGAGGTAGGTCTCCTCAGTTAGAGCCTGACCAGAACCATAGTAGGCAATTCCAGACCAGCCAGAAGGAGTCCACTCTCCCTTTTTAATCGCCTTAATCATCTCATCGGCCATAATGTTGAAGGCTTCTTTCCAGGAAATAGGTTTAAAGGGCTGCTTCTTGCTCTTTCTGTAGAGGGGCTGGGTAAGCCTGTCTGGATGCCTGAAGATTTTGTAAAAGAGCATACCCTTCATGCAGAGGAAGCCATAGTTGATCCTTGACTCTTTAACGCCGCGGATAATTGCGGGCTTGCCGTTTTTAAGGCCCAGCCAGACTTTACATCCGGTTCCGCAGAAGCGGCAGACGCCCCTTACCCACTCAATATTTCCTTCTTTCTTATAGGCTGGGGAGCGCTTAACTTCTTCAGGTATCTGAACCAGGTTTTCTCCCCTAGCCTCAAAGGTGCTTACTCCATCTGCCTTTATCTTAAGGTTAACTCCCACCAGGGAGGCTGCTGTTAAGGCTGCGCTTTTCTTAAGGAAATCTCTCCTTCCGATTCCCATCGTACCCTCCTTTGTGTAGGTTATTAATACTGAGCAGGATTAAAGTCTTTTGCACTCTTGATGTTTTTCACGCCATCGCCGTGGAACTGGAAGACGTGGGGCGTATGGCAAGTCCAGCACTTCATACCAGGAGCTTTCTTCTGCATGGTTTCAACTTCGTGGTAGTGGCACGCCATACACTTTTCAATTGGTGGAGTTTTGTGGAAGTCGTCAAGGGTTCCGTGGCACTGGAAGCACCTAACGTTTGCAACTGCGTGCTTAGAGCGGGCCCATTCCTTATAAACCTTAGGAGTGGTCTGCTGGTGGCAAACTCTACATTGCTGCTGCTGAGGCGGCAGTTTGGCTATTGTATCTGGCGGTAGTGGGTGCTGGTCTGCCATTGCTACGCTGCTTCCTGCCAGGAGCATTCCTGCAAGGAGCGATAAGGTTTTTACTTTCACTTTGCACCTCCCCAAGAAGTTGTTTTAAGCTATTCGTGGCCTTGATGGCTCGCTGTCTCTTTCTGCCCCTCTTGCTTCTTACCAAAAAACTCTTTTAGCTTCTCCTCAAAATCAAAACCGTGTCCAACATACCAGTGGCAGGTTAGGCAGTCCCCCTTGATTTCCCCGGCTTTGAGCTTTTCGTGCATAACGTTGTCGGGCAAGTTTGTGTGGCAATGCTCACAGTTGGATACAAAGACGTAGTGGTTCCTCTCCTCTCTTTTCTCAAGCCAATGTTCAAGGTCGTCGGCGTATCCGCCTTTAAAGTAGTGGGCAATTGCATCGTTCATTCCGAATTTAGCTTTGTTTATTAAATATGATACTACATTGTCGTGGGGCAAGTGGCAGTCGGCACAGCCGGCCCTTATTGCTCCCCTCTTGTTGCCGAGGGGGCCGTGGGGGCCTTTCTCCCAGGCCTCGTGCATCGGCTTCATCTCGTGGCAGGAGCCGCAGAATTCGGGCTCTGCCGTGTTTTCAATCATTTGAGCAGAGATGAGAGCTCCCACACTGGCGATGACAATCCCTACTATCCCTCCTAAGATGAAGGCCTTCCTTTTCTCAGACACCTTAACCTCCTAACC
>JAADCZ010000074.1 GCA_013154175.1 Thermodesulfobacteriota bacterium | reverse complement strand
AAAGATAAAATCAATTTTGAACCTTTTGACAGGACAAAAGCACTACCAACTAAAGATAATTTCTCGACATTATTGTTTATTTTAGGGAAATTTATGTCGATGCGTAGATTGTAGGCAAACAATACAGTCTGTAATCATGATCGTAATGTGGGATTCAAAGGTCTTTTTTCAAAAGTTGATAAAGTTTCTTTTTAAAGATTGGCGAGAAGTTTGCATCAAAGACTGAAAAAAACGCAAGATTCAGGAGGTTTTAGTCATGATAAATAATATCAAATTGGGGTTTACGCTTCTTCTTTTAATGATGTTACTGGCGTCTTGCGCGTCACAAAATGGCTGGACGCCAACTATTGATCCTTCAACCAGCCCGGCTGCATATCCACAGCAGCCTTACCCACAGACACAGCAGTATCCTGCCAGAACCACTGCTCCCCCGGTAGCAACCCGGCCCAGGCCAGTAAGGCAGGCTCCGGTGGCAACTCAGCAGGCACCGGTTCAGCAACGTAGTTATGCCCAGGATCTTGCCGAATGTAAATTGCTCGCAAAGCAGGTTTCTGGCTACACACCAGAAGAGACCATTAAGGGCGGGCTCATTGGCGGAGCCATTGGCGCAGCAGCAGGAGCCGCCATCGGTGCAGCAACCGGTAACCCTGGCAAGGGAGCAGCCATTGGTGCGGCAGCTGGCGGTATTGGCGGTGGCGCCTACAAGGGAATCGACGCAGAGAAAAAGTATAAGGATGCCTATATCCAATGCATGAGAAACCGTGGCTGGAATGTGTTAAACTAACCAGCCAGGATATCTTCAAGAATTAGGGAGGCACCCTTATAACCAGGGTGTCTCCCTTTTATTTTTCAGGAGGAATAACCGTTACCGGGCAAGGCGGAGGTAGTGCCAGAAGCCTTCTGGTAACAGAGCCCACCTCTGAGGAGACCAGGAGTGAGCAGCTCTCGCCATGCATGCCCAGATATATTTGGTGCACGCCTTCCTTTTTGGCTGTTTCTGCAATGGCCTTCTCTATCTGTTCCGACTCGATCACAAGTGTCTTCACTGCCAGGCCCTTTTTAGAGGCCTTGTCGGCAATGCTTTTTACAGCCCTTTTTCCTGCCTCGAGGAGTTCCCGTGCAATGGAATCCTTTTTCTCAACAAAAAGGAATTCGAGACTGTTGCCGATTACGGCCTCGACTGGCCTGATAACGCTCATGCAAATTATTTCATAGCCGCACTGATGTGCGTTTTCCATTGCGAATTCAGCTGCCTTCTCCGCTGCTTCCGAACCATCGGTTGGAATTAAAATTTTCTTGGCCATAATTTCCCCCTCAATGAATCGATTCTTAGGTTGATGACTGTCATATCTTTTTATTTACTATATTCAGTTATATTTGTGAAAATGTTTATAAGCAACTCTTTTCATTGAAATCCTGATTGCCTGGACTTGTCTGGCAGAGATGAATTTGTGCAAAAAAGACAAAACCACTCTTGTAACAGCAAAAAAATATGCTTTATTAGTTGCAGCTCTTGAAGAAGAGGGGAGCGATATTCAATTTCCAATTCAGACGGCTTTCCGAAGGTCAGCTAGATAAATTATTTTTTTCAACGACAGGAGGAGTGTGTAGTTCCATGAGCCTACGCAAAGCAAATTCAAACATGCTGCCAAAAATGATGAATGGCTGCCTTTTCTTTTTTCAGGAATTTCTAAAACATCCCTTTCAGATTGGGTCTGTAATTCCTAGTTCCCAGGCATTGATTCGTCGCGTTATCGAAACAGCCAAGGTGGATGAGGCTGATGTCATTGTCGAACTCGGACCAGGAACGGGTTGCACCACCAAGGCCATTTTGGAGAACATGAAAGACGATGCAAAGCTTCTTTCCATAGAGATAAATCCCAACTTCTATTCTATAATCAGTGAGATCCCTGATCCGCGTCTAATAGCGCACCTGGGAGATGCTAGGAAATTGAAGGATATCTTGCGGGAGCATAACCTTGGCGCCCCTCAGACTGTGATCTCTGGTATTCCCTTCTCAACCATGAGTGATGAGTGCGGAACCCAAATCATTCAGGCCATAAATGACGCCCTTGCGCCTGGTGGCCGCTTTGTCGCCTATCAGTTGAGCAAGAAGGTAATAAGCCTTTGCACTCCGGTCATGGGCCAGGAAAAGGTGGAGATGGAGTTTTTGAATATCCCACCTATGAGGGTCTGCTGCTGGGAAAAGGGCAATGGAAACGGCTCGGGGCCAGGTCGAAAGTTGGCCAGTTGATTGTTGCCCCAGCTAATTGCAGTTAAAAATTTAAGCAAGACTGAAGGGCCGAGTGCAAACTCGGCCTTGTTTTTTTCTCCTCAAATATAAGCCGGAGTTTCATTTCCCACCTATCTGCCAGTTGATTAACAAAAAGGCGTCATAATGAATCAGTAATCGGCTGGCAATTTTGACAAACCGTCTCTTTTTTTGTAGCCTGACTTCGTCTCTACTTTTAGGTCGTACACAAAATTCTTTGTCAAATATAAGACTTGGATGACAAAAGACTCAGCCTTCATCAAATCCAGCCGACTGCGCGTATTTCTTACCGCAGCAGCTTTATTGGTTGGCTTTCTGATAATCCTAGCCACCCTCGATGTCTATAAGTACCTGACATCAAAGGAAAATTATTCTGCAAAATTATTGCGCCAAATTGCAAACTCAGAATTTCACCACGTAGAGGCATTCTTTAAAAAGGTCTCGAATCAGCTTTTCATCATAAGGGACCTTGGCAAAAATGGTGTGCTTTCCAAAAAGGACATAGTTGGCTTGAACAGAAAGTTCATGCCACTTCTCAAGAACCAGGCAATATTCAGCGGGGTGATATTGGCTGATACAACCGGCTGGGAATATTTCCTGTTCAAAAATGGCGGGCTCTGGACGACCAGGGTTTCCCGCCCTGTTGGAAGTAAATGCAAAATGGAGTTCACCCAGTGGCAGGCTCCAGACAAGCCCCTGAAAAAATGGGTGAAGGTTACTGCTTACAAGCCACAAAGACGGCCCTGGTTTAGTCTGGAGGATGGCAAGATCAAGTGGTCTGCAGTTTATGATTTTTTCCAGTCAGGTAAGCCTGGTATAACCGCTTCAATCTCATGGAAGTCCGAGAAATCTGGCGGTGTCATCACAGTTTTTGCTGTGGATATCCCAGTATCCCGCATAAAGAGGATTCTCGATACAGGGCAGGACAAGGCCCCAGGTTTGCCCTTTTTGCTGGAGAGCTCCTCGGGAAAGATCATTGCTGGTCAGCCAAGAGGCCTTGGATCAGTGCAAGTAAATGTCGATAAATTGGTTTTGCAACTTGTGAGCAAATGGAAAGGGCAGGGGGCCAGGGCCAACGGGCCTGTATCCATTGAATACGACTCCAACAAATGGAGTGCCATCTTCCTTCCCATAAAGATAGCAGGAGAAGGCACCACCCCTTGTTTCTGGTTTGGTATGGCCGTTCCGGAAGGGCTGATTCTAGCGGATTTAAAGGGGCAACTTCTCAAGCCAGATGTAAAGGACATATTGGTGGCTGTTGTGGGAGGGCTCCTACTGGTGGGTCTTTTCTGGAAGTTTGGAGGCCTTGGGCGCATGGGCCAGAGGAAGGTTGACCCACTTATGCGTCTTCATGGCTATATCAGGGAAGGGGAGGGTAACAATGTAGAATTTAAGTCAACGGTTCGAACAAATCTTCGTACTGGCAAGCCAGGGAAGGAGATTGAGTTTGCATGGCTCAAGGCAGTGGTGGCCTTTTTGAATTCGGAAGGCGGTGCGTTGTTACTTGGAGTCGACGATAAGGGGAAGATCCTTGGGTTGGCCCCAGACTCCTTTGAAAATCCGGATAAATGTCTTCTCCACATAAAGAATCTGATAAATCACCATATTGGAGCCGAGTTTTCAAATTTCATAACGGTTACCCTGGTTGAGGTGGATGGAAGGGATGTTGTGATGGTGGAATGTTCTCCATCAAAGAGGCCGGTCTTTTTGAAGATTGGTAAAAATGAAGAATTTTATATTAGGACTGGGCCATCATCCATCAAGTTAAGCCCTAGTCAAATGATAAGCTATTTGCTGCATAGTGGCAGGCTTAAGGAATAAGGAAAACTTGTTTTTCTGAGGTGGTCTCTGGCATTGAACCATTTAACGAGGCAAACAAGGAGGTAAGGGTGAAATTACACGTAAAATCTGTGTGTTCTTGGCTGGTGTTCTTTGGACTCTTGGGCCTTTTTCTGGCAGGCTGTTCAATCTCAAATTCGGTGTCATCAAGCTCTGATTCATCCCGCTCAATATCCCGTTCGAGCACGTCAGGTTCTGGCTCCCAGGTACCCGAAGAGACAAAGGAGGCCTATGTCAAGGACGTCATCACTTATGTCAGTGCACTTGGAAGATCCGACATTGGGGCAGATGACTTCATGCGGGGCATGAGTTCAATTGCCCAGAGGCACTCCATTTCAGACTGGGAGGGCTATAGATTCACCTATGTTGCCATAGGAAGGGGGCTTAGGCAGGCGGGGCTTGCGTGGGATGAGGTTGCCACACTGCCATATCTAAAGCCGCTCATACAGGCCGACAGTTCCAGGCTCAAATACATAAAGGAAGGCTTTGACAAATAATCTAAAACCATCCAATGAGCCCGCAAGGCACCTATTTGAGGCCATTCAATCTTTTGTGGCCCCTTGCCCAGTAGCTTAGACCAGTAGCTTGAAAAGAAAGGTTTGATGAATTTATGGCATAAAGGCCTCGGGTCAGTAACTACCTTATTTTTACTACTTTTTTTCATGCTTCTGCCAGTATCAGCCCTGGCAGGCGAGGAAGCCACTCCCTTTGGTCTGGTTTATATTGGCTCAAACACTGGAGGTGCAAGCGGTGGTCACTGTGCACTTCGTCTTGGGGATGTAGCCTTTCATTTTCAGGTTGGGGAACAAGGTTTTTTGAAACTAGTAAGACAGCCCTGGCAAGAGTTCCTCCACTGCTATAACGACATTGAGAATCGGCCCATTTATCTTGCCAAGACACGCCTCCCCTCCGGGCAGGTTGCCCGGATTGAGACCCACTTCCTGAAGCTTCTTCTTGCCCAAAACAGGAACTTTGAAAATCTTTCTGCCCTAGAAAATGAGGTGCGCCTACTTGAAGGTATTGAGCAGGGAAGTGACTTGGCCTTGCCCGTCCACAGGCTTGGCCTTTTTGCCTGGGAGGCAGAACCTCATGAATGTGATGAGACCCTTTTGAGATTAAAAAAGCGGGTCCTTGACGCCCTTGGCAAGGATTTTTTGCAACATATAAAGACCAAGGCACTTCTTGCCCTTCAAGATGTTGATTCAAGGGCCGAGACCTTAGAGATTCCACGCTCCAAAACCCAGCTCGTTCCTTCTCTTGGCGTTTTTTTTAAAAGACTCCAGGAGTCTCTTTCTCTATGGGCTATGGTGAGGGTTCTTGATTTGTCCATACCTTTAAGGGATGAAGTCTTGGTGGATGGCGGAGAGATCTTGCCGTCTTTTAGGGCAAGCCTCGAGGGGTTTGCAAGGGAGCTTGAAAATTCGATCCTGGCACTTCTTTCCTCCAAAAGGCCAGATAAGGCAGAGGCGTTACTGCTTCAGATGGCAAGGCTTTCTGCCATAAGAAAGGGCCTTTCCTCTGGAAGGCTTCTGATGCTCGATACATTTCCCCAAGGCTGCCAGAGCGTTTCCTATCCAAAATATAGAGATGACATAGAGGCCCTCAATAACCTTCTGAAACTTTTAGGAAAAAGGCTTAATGAAGCGCAAAGGAGGTATTCACACCACAAATCTATCCATGAGCCTGAGTTCAACTATCTGGAGAACCTTGCAACAAGGTTTTGGGAATTGAAGCAGGCACTTTCGAAAAAGGGCCCTGTGCGGATATGGAATGGAAATACCCTTCCAGACAGGACATTGGCGGTATCCCTTCTATCAGTAGGCATTTCTGTAAAGGGGCGCCCTCTTGGTGTGAAAGAGGCAAGAGATGGGTTAAAGAGGTATGAAAGGTCCATAAAAAGGCTCTATGGCTATGATATTTTAAATAAAAATTGTGTCACCGAGCTTTTTTCAGCCCTTGAATCATGCCTTGGGCCAGGGAGGTTTCCAAAGTCAACGACCGTTGGAATTCCCTTTTTAGGTTTCAAGAAATGGATATCCCAAATGGATGTTTCCAAGGTGGAATTTTACCCTTCCTACCGATTGAGACGCCTCGATGAAATGTACCGTGGGCAGAACCCTCTGGTGGTCTATCTAAGGGAGTTCAACACCATCACGTCCTCCATCTATCATCGCAACACCGTTGATACAAGCTTTCTGTTGTTTTCAGATGATGTCCTAATCCCCCGGCCAATTTATGGATGCATAAATGTCATATACGCTGGTCTCAACATGGCCATTGGCGTGCTAGAGGCCCCCTTTGACAAGGGTGCCAGGTTCAGCCAGGGAGGTTGGGGCCTGGTCTATTCCATTCCTGAACTGTTCATGGTGAACATCAGAAAGGGGACCTTTGCGTGGGTTCCTCCCAATTAGAACATACCAAAGAAACGAGGGTTAAAGGGGGCCGGCCTTTTATGGGCAGCTCACTGCCTCTTTGTTCTGATTCTTGTCGATGAACATGAAGCACGTCCTGACAGCGCTTACGGAGCTGACCATTCCGTCAGGAGTTGCAAGGTCTCTAACCTTGGCCCTTACCCGTGCCTTTTCCTCGTCTGACAGGGGCCTTACCATTTCAAGACGCCAGATGAGGTTTTTGGCCTGACTTTCAACGGGTCTCACTTTTTCCCAGCAGCCAGTGAAGAATGTCAGATTTGGAGCAAGCCCCAGGGAATAGAGATAATTGAAGGTAAGGGTGATGTCCTGGCCCTTTTGATTGATCTCCTCCCCCAAGATTTCAAGGGAGAGCTCTGAAAGGAGGCTGTTCCTTCTCACTCCTGCCCACGTGACGATACCGAGAAACCGTCTTGAGGCAGCAATCATCTTTTTTAGGTTATCCGTATTCCTGAGAAGAGGGGTCATGGAGGAGAAGACCATGTCAAACTGCTCTCTTGGTTCATAGTTTTGCCAGTCCGCCTGGATGATGTCTATGTTGGACATGCTGAAACGCTCACGCTTTTCCCTCAACTTTTCTAGCATTCCAGACGAGATATCAATGCATACCACTTTCTTGGCAAATGGGGCCATACGGACGGCATAGGTCCCTGTGCCACATGCTACGTCTGCAATAACATTTTCCTTGTCTAAGGCGCCTTTTTGTTGCAAGATGTTGATGATTTCGGTGACCTGGGCTTGATAATCTTTGCACTTTTCCAGGTCGTCGTAAGTTGCTGCAGCCTTGTCCCATGTTTCCGGTTTGAGGCACTTTTTGTTTATGGAGTCGTCACACTTGGCCTTTGAGAGTTGTTCCCAAAACTCTGGTGTATTGAGACGAAGGTCTTGCACAGGGGCCACCTCGCTTTCAAGGAGATTATTTTCATGAGTAATAAAACATTTGATGAGTTATTGAAAGAGTCCGTAGCAATCCACGGGCATCTGTGCCCAGGGCAGGTGCTGGGGGTGCGTCTTGCAATGTATGGCCTGAGCCTCCTGGGAATCGAGGACCCTAAGGGAAAGGACCGGAAGCGACTTATGGTCTTTGTTGAGATAGACAGATGCGCAACCGACGCAATTCAATCGGTAACAGGGTGCAGCCTGGGTAAAAGGAGCCTCAAGTGGGTGGATTATGGCATAATGGCAGCAACATTTCTGGATCTTTCAACGAACAGGGCAATCCGGATAATCGCCCGGGAAGAATCCAGGCAGCTTGCAGCCGAGAAATTTCCAGACATGGAAAACAAATACAAGGCCCAGATAGAGGCCTACAAGGTCATGGATGACGAGGAGCTTTTCAAGGTGCAGGAGGTCGAGGTGGAAGTCCCAGAGGCAGACATGCCAGGCCGCCCTGGTCGCCGTGTTCAGTGCCAGAAGTGCGGGGACTGGGTACAGGACTTCCGGGACGTTGAAAAAGATGGAAAAATTTTGTGTAAGGCGTGTGCCTTTGGGGCCTATTACAAGGTCGTGTAATGGGGGTTGTGGCAATGGATGCAGACAAGGCACGCTTTAACGATACCCCGACAGGCGTTAAGAAACTCGTCCCAGTTGACGATGCAGTAGGTATGGTACTACCTCATGATATCACTGAGATAGTGCCTGGAAAGAAAAAGGGGCCAGCCTTCAAAAAGGGCCACGTCATTCAGCCTGAGGATGTGCCAAGGCTGAAGGATCTTGGCAAGTTCAATATCTACTGCCTCGAGCTTGGGCCAGATATGGTCCATGAAAACGAGGCGGGTGTAACCCTGGGGCGTCTGGCCTGTGGCCCTGGAGTTGAGACGGATCTCAAGGTCAGCGAGGGCAAGGTGACATTCAAGGCATCCATCCCCGGCCTCTTCAAAGTGGATGAGGGCCTTTTGTATGAAATCAATCTGCTTGGGGATGTAATGATTTCCACGCGTCATTCAAATACCCAGGTTTCCAAGGGAGAGACCGTAGCAGCCGGAAGGGCTATACCCCTGGTGATTGAGCGCCGGACCCTCTTGGAGGCAGAGGCCATACTGAATCGGGCCCAGGGGCTTCTCAAGGTCTTGCCCTGGAAGATAAAAAGGTCTGCCATAGTCGTAACTGGCAGGGAGGTCTTTGAAGGCCGAATCAAGGATGCCTTTGGCCCTGCCATGAAAAAGAAGCTCGAATCACACGACGTCGAAGTTATGTCGGTGGTAAAGGTGCCAGACGACGTATCTGCCATTTCCAGGGCGATCAAGGAGGCCATGGATTCTGGTGCCCAACTGGTACTTTGCACAGGTGGCATGTCTGTGGACCCAGATGACGTTACCAGAAAGGGCATAGCCTCGGCTGGTGCCACTTCCATAGTGTACGGAACCCCTGTATTGCCAGGTGCAATGTTTTTAGTAAGCTATATTGGAGATGTTCCGGTTCTTGGAATTCCTGCGTGTGGTATGTATTTCAAAACAACGGTTCTGGATATAGTCCTTCCCCGGATTCTTGCTGGGGAACGACTTGGCAGGGAAGACATAGCAAGGTTGGGCCACGGTGGACTGTGTCTGTCGTGCAAGAAATGTCACTACCCAATTTGTCCCTTTGGTAAATAGAAATCACAGGAGCAGTAACCATGTTCATACTAAGCAACTTCATTAAATCACTAGCCACTGTAATCCATATACTCCTCAATCTGTATATGTGGGTTTTCATCATAAGGGCGCTTATTTCATGGGTAAGCCCAGACCCTTATAATCCCATTGTGAGGTTCCTTTACAATGTCACTGATCCGGTAATGAATCGTGTCAGACGCTATCTCCCCCTGCATTTTGGAGGTATTGATCTGACTCCTATGGTCATCATTCTGGCAATAATATTCCTGGATAGCTTTCTGGTGCCCAGTTTGTACGAGATAGCCATGCGACTTTCTTAAAAGGTGAGGGGGCAAAGATGTCTATCACTCCAAATGAGATCCTGGAAAAGGAATTTTCCGTTAAATTAAGGGGTTACAATCGGGAAGAGGTCAACGCCTTTCTTGAAGAGGTTGCCAACTATCTCGCCACTGTAATCAAGGAACGAAACGAGCTGAAAGACAGGGTGATGGTCCTAAAGCGGCAGGTAGCCTTCCTGAAACAGCAGGAAGCGGAGTTCCGGCGCGCCCTCACCGCAGCCCACAAGGCAGCTGAAGACATGAAGGCAAGCGCGAAGAAGAAGGCTGAACTCATCATCGAAAGGGCAAAGCTCGATGGCGAACGTATTGTGCAAGATGCCCACAAGGAAGCCATAGAGCTGGAAGACCGGATACGGCGCCTTAGAATGTTGCAGCGGGAGACTGTATTCAAGATACGCTCGTCCTTTGAGGGATTTCTTAGGATTTTGGATGAGGAAATGGCCTTGCCCCCAGAGGACGTTGACGAGACTTTAAAGATTGCTGCCCAGGAAGTTAGGGCCATACAGGGGGATGGAAGGGACGAAACAGATAGGGCCAGCGCCACCCCGCAGTCTGAAGACACGCAACAAGGGGCCAAGGATTCTCAACAGGCAACTTCTGAAGGCAGCGAGGAGAGCCCGGACATCAATGAGATCGAGGAAGAACTTGCTGATATCAATAAGGTAGAAAGGCTCAAAAAGGAATTTGGCTTTGAGCCAAATAAGCTTTGGCCAACGGAGTGATGATTCCTGCCCTGGTATTCCTTTAAACTTTTCTCTTATGATCTAGATTTTCAAAAAAAAGCCGGGAACGACAAGGGCCGCTCCCGGCACGTTCAATAAGCCCACCAGAATCCAATTATTCCTTCACCACTGCCGCATCAGCTCCATCGATGTCCTTTGGTCTAGCAAACGTGATGAACGTAGCAAGCACGACTACAGCCACAACCACACTTATCAGGTTGGATATCATTGGTGGCATATTGAAGCCTATCTTGGCCTGGAGTATGAAAGCCGTGTCAACAGCAGTCAGAAATGTTGCAGGGATGGTACAAATCCAATGGAACTTTGCTTTTTGTGCCAGATAGATGGCTCCGCTCCAGAGTACCAGCATGGAGAGCATCTGGTTGGACCAGCCAAAGTAGCGCCATACAATCTTGAAATCCACCTGGGTGATTAAAAAGGCTATGGCAAAGAGGGGCAGGGCAATCATGAGCCTCTTGGCCACCTGTTTTTGGTCAACCTTGAAGGTTTCTGCAATGATGAGCCTTGTGGATCTGAAGGCCGTGTCTCCACTTGAAATGGGAAGTATCACAACGCCCAAGATAGCCAGCAGACCTCCAACTGT
Source organism: Thermodesulfobacteriota bacterium (assembly GCA_013154175.1). GTDB lineage: Bacteria > Desulfobacterota > Dissulfuribacteria > Dissulfuribacterales > QOAL01 > JAADCZ01. Next base: position 3,720 of record JAADCZ010000074.1, on the reverse strand, counting down.
TCCAAGGAGGGTGTTGGAGACTTCATTTACCACAGCTGCCGGTGAACCTGCCGTGATGACTGCATTCAAGGCCTCTGGACTCTTGTAGAAGGAGAGTCCTACCGTTGCCCAGATGAGTGCTATGAGGCCTTCCACCAACATGGCGCCGTAGAAGACGTGTCTGCCCCATTTCTCGTTTCTGATACAGCGTGCCATAAGGGGAGACTGGGTGGAGTGGAATCCACTAACCGCACCGCAAGATAGGGTTATGAAGAGCAGGGGCCAGATAGGTTTGTGGCCTGGGTGGGTGTTGGTGAAGATATCCATGTTGGGAAGTATGTCGTAGCCATGATAAATGAGGCCGCCCATGATACCAAAGGTCATGAAGAGAAGAAGCGCACCGAAGATTGGGTAAAGCCTTCCAATGACCTTGTCTATAGGAAGGATGGTGGCAATAAAGTAGTAGGCGAATATGAGCCCGATAAGGAGTTGCAGGTTCCAACCGCTCAGGTTGTGGAGGAGCTTGGCAGGCCCAAGTATGAAGACCACACCCACCAAGACCAGCAATACAACAGAGAAAACTCGCATGGCCTGGCGGGCTGTCATGCCCATGAAATCTCCAACAACTTCAGGAATGGACTCACCACCACTTCTGACAGAGAGCATGCCACTGAAGTAGTCATGCACTCCGCCGGCAAAAATGGAGCCGATTACAATCCAGACCAGGGCAACAGGTCCGTAGAGGGCTCCAAGGATAGGCCCAAAAACCGGGCCAAGGCCTGCGATATCCAGAAGCTGAATGAAAAAGACCTTCCAGGTGGGCAAGCAGATATAGTCAACTCCGTCTTCTTGCAGCTGGCACGGAGTGGGCCTGTTCTCATCGATGCCAAAGATTTTTTCAACCACAACGCCATACGTGAAAAAACCTAAGATCAGCAGTCCTACACATAGAAAAAAGTAGGTCATGGTTGGCCTCCTTGTAATTTGAATTACCCTTTAGCCAGTGAGTGGCCGTTCAGTTTGTAGTTTATAATATGGGAAGGAGAACTGGTTCTGCAATTGATGGTGCCTAAGGTGCAATTTTTTGGGGTTGAAGTGCCAAATATTTTGGGTCAGATGCACTCATTTATGAACCAGGTACACGTGGAATGGAAAAGGATATTTGGGTGCCAGCCCCTGGGGAACTGGTGATTTGAATGCCGTGCTCGGCACCATAGATTTGCACCAGCCTATTGTGGCAATTTAAAAGGCCAACCCCCTTGGGTGTAGCGTCAAGGTGGCTCTTATTTAGCAGGTTTTTCACCTGTTTCTCTGTCATTCCAACGCCATCATCAGAAACCGTGACCTTTAAGAAGTCATTTTCTCTTTTGATATTTATGGACACAGTGCCTCCACCTTCCTTGGGTTTTATGCCATGCCTGATGGCATTTTCCACCAGGGGCTGAATGATGAGGGGTGGAATTGGCCAGTCCAAACATTTTGGATCGATGTCCATTTTGGTTTTTATCAGGTCTCCGAACCTTGCCTTTTCAATGGCAAGATAGGAATTTATTTGCTCAATCTCCTCTGCCAGCCTGATGAAGTCCCGTGTGGAATCCAGGTTTCGTCTCATGTAGATGGAAAGCTCAAGTATCAGCTCCCGTGCCTTGTCTGGGCTGGTACGGCAAAAAGATGCAATGGTATTGAGTGAATTGAAAAGGAAATGGGGGTTGATTTGGGCCTGCAAGTGTTTTATGCGTGCGTGGGCAAGGAGCCTGTCCTTTATTTGAATATCCTCGAGTTCAAGCTGTATGGACAGAAGGTCGGCAAGCCCCTTGGCAATGGCAAAAAGGGGCTGGTTAAGGCGCGTCTGTCTGGAACCGTAGAGTTTGAGTGTCCCTACAACGGGCCTACCCTTTCTAAGGGGGACGATGATTGCCGATTCAAGGGGGCAAAGTGGCTCTGAGCATCCGATTTGACTTCTGCGAGTCAAAAATACTGGTTCGCCCTTCCTGATTACCTCTTTGGTGGCCTGTGTCATAACCGGGTTACCTTCAATATGGTGGTCGTTCCCTTCTCCCACAAAGGCAAGGATGGTGGTGGTATCAGTGATGGCAACGGCTGCAGTTGGAAGGCGCTGATAAATAATCTCGGCCGTCTTGCGTGCGCTATGTCTGTTTAGCCCGTCCCGAAGATATGAAACAGTGCTGTTTGCAATGTCAAAGATCTTTTCTGCCTGTACTGATTCTGCCCTTTCCTTGAATGCATAAACAAGGGCTATAAGGTGAAGAAACAGACCAGTTCCAAGGGTATTTGCCGTGATCATTGGAAGGGCAATGACGCGTACCAGGGCCACAGCTTCATCAAAGGGTCTGGACAGAAGGAGCACCAGACCCATGTGCATCGTCTCGCCGCACAGGGCCAGGACCATGCCGGTCTTCCAGTCCATGCTTCTGTCTGGGAATTTTTTATGAACGAGTCCTGCGGCAAACCCTTCCAGGAGTGTTGCCAGGGAGCAGGCCACTGCACTGAATCCCCACGGGTCAATGAGAAATCTGTGGCCACCTGCAATGAGTCCTGCGCATGTTCCCACCAGGGGGCCGCCAAAGAGTCCGGCTGTGATAACTGACATTGCCCTCAAGTTGGCAATGGAATGAAAGACAGTGTTGCCAGTGAAGGTTCCAAATATGCCAATGAGCCCAAAAAAGGCCACGAGAAGAATCTTGGTTTTGAGGTCTCTTCCCTTGTAGCTCAGGCCTTCAACTGGGAAGAATGTCAGAAGTACAAGGGCAGCAGCAACCAGAACCCCAACGTTTTTAATAAGGGTTATTATGAGTGATATTATGGACATGCATCAACCAGTCGTCTTCGCATAGGTAAGACCGTTACAGATCATCAAGGATCATTAAATGCCGATTCGTTCCTTAAAACCACGAACCCGTTTTCGGCTCACAAAGAGTTCACTTCTGTCCTGGTCGTTCATTACGAGGTTATACTTTCCATTGAACCAGGGGCTAAACTCCTGAATATGGTGGAGGTTTACCAGAACCGAACGATGGGCCCTGAAAAATGGCAGGTTCCTAAGGCGTCTTTCCAGGGCATCCAGGGACGACACCCCATGCACAGTGGCCTGTTCATCAAAAAGATGCGCTTTGACCTTGCCATCTTGAACGCTGAAATAGATGATGTCTTCAGGGGCCACCAGCTGCATCCTGCCATTTTTCTCTACAACAATCCGGACATCCCTTGGATCTAGCCCCATATTGGGCTGCTCAGATGCCGCTTCCTCTCCAGGCCTTGGGGCAGGGGAGGAATTTTTGCCCTCGAGTCTGTCCCTAAGTCTTTTTATTGTGGCATCGAGTCGTTTTTCGTCAATGGGTTTTAGAAGGTAGTCAACGGCTTCCACGTCAAATGCCTTGACTGCGTATGAATCGTAGGCGGTTACAAAAACGAAGAGGGGCACCCGGCCTCCATTTTTGGCCCTTACCACTGAGAAACCGTCCCCCATTGGCATCTGGATGTCCAGGAATACGACGTCTGGCTTTAGCCTGCCTATTAGTTCAATGGCCTTGGCGGCGCGGTCGGCTTCACCAACTATTTCAAGATTTTTGTATTTGGATAGTAAATAACAAAGCTCTTGCCTTGCTGGAGCCTCATCATCGACTATGATGCATCGCATTTTGGCTTAATACCCTAAAAATTCTCGTTGGCGCAAGTTTAATAACTTTTTCGGTATTTACCAGCTGAAGCATGATAGAAATT
>JAADCZ010000145.1 GCA_013154175.1 Thermodesulfobacteriota bacterium | reverse complement strand
ACTTGGGGTGCTTTTTCAGAAAACGTAATGTCTTCTCCGAAGTTTGCCATTTTTCACCAAGCTCCCAGAGCCATTGGCTGAGCAGCCTGGACCGTAAAACATATTTTTTCATTTGGGCCAGACGGGCGGCAGAAGCGACGAGTTTGCCGCTATACCAGCCTTCTCTGAGATTATACGACAATGCCAGGGAAGGATAGTCCCTGTAATAATGCTCCACTTCCATCTGATGGTCGGCAAAGGGCTTGGTGGCCATGGTTTCCAGGCAGAACCACTGGCGATCCAATATGTTCACCATCAGGTCGGAAGGACTGCCTTTTCCAATGAACAACGGCTTCCGATCGCGTCTTGAATAGTGATAATGAAACCAGCTATTCTGCCAGACGCCTATCTCGCCGTCGTTTTCAGGAAGATATTTTGTACCCTGGTCATATATCCATTGCTGCAACAGGTTGGAGGGAATCATGACCGGAATTTCAGGATGGATGAATGTGGTGAGAACCAGCCGAAAACCGTTAAGCACCTGGCCCGGCACCCAGTACTGCTTGGCATCAAGATTGGCATTGTCCTTGCCAGTCCACTTCTGCAACTGCAGCACATAAACGGTCAGCATCATGACCAGACAGGCCACGATTAACTTGCGGAAAAAACGGGTCTGGTAATAGCGGCCAAATCCATCTCCAGAAACAGCAGCTTCCCGATTTAACCTGAGCGTGTTGGTGATGAGAAAAAGGAGAAACAGAGCGAAAAAAAGAAGCATACTGCGGTTACATGCCGCTGCCACATTACTATGTACGTAGGCGATCTCCCATTTTTTGGCTAAAACATAATCAAGGTAAAGCACACCCCATGCAATCCCAGCAGCAACAAGGAAATAAACGATAAACTTGCCGCCTATATATATCATGCGATCGCTTGTAACCCTGCCATTGTCAGCCATTTCACGCCAGTTACGGACAGCAATGTAATGAATCATGAACAGGATTGAGGCAAACCCCACCACATACGCCAGCACCAGCGCCATGGTGAGAACAAGGAAAAAAATGGACCAGAAAAAATGAATCATAAGCAGGGTATTGGTTCCAGAGTATAGAAATGTTAATCAGCGGTCAAAGCACCAGATATACCGCCGAGAGGCAACCATTAACATATTGAGTTTACGCTTAAAATACACTCGTAGAAAAACCACTGCCGCGCAATGGGTTTCAGGAAAGAGTCTTGACAACCGTCTGAAGTTTTATCCTTGACAGAGCCGTAGACGACGTCATCCAGTCGCTCATCTCATAGCACTTTGTCGCACTCAAGAACCGGGCAACATAATGATTATGAGTGTTTTTTCAGCTTTACCCGAAGCTGGTGACGGGCAAAGAATTTCCTGGGAGGGTGGGATCACACTTAATCGGTCAGCACAAGTTTTTTCGCTTTTGACCAAAGAATCCTATCTTCGCGCAGAAGGCTGAAAACCCCCTGGTAGGTTCCTGCAGGCCAATAGCCGTTGCCTCTCTTTTTACCGGCAAAGAAAAGATAGGAGGCTTTATGCCGATTAAAGGGTTTTGTTGCTGTATGGGCAAGCTCGCCATCAGGCCCTGTCAGGACAATGCGTAACTGATCGCCTTTTTGAAGGTTCAGGACCATGCCGTAAAAAACCAGGGCCGGGACATCACGCGAGGAAGGCCAGGGCAGCTCTCCTTTCTGCATGAGCTCCGCTTCCCCGACTGCATGGTCGGCAAAGCCCATGACAAAGGGTTGGCCATCTGAATAAGGGAAGGCATTAAGGACAGAGGGATGCCAGAGAGATCCGTCGGATGAGCTGCAGGGCATATCTCCTGGTACAGTTCCGGTAAACGGGTCTATGACCTGCCCCTTGTATCTGACAGTAAGGTGGACATGGGGAAAGGTGGTGTTTCCCGAAAGACCGACCAGACCCAAAAGCTGACCTCGTTTTACAAAGTCGCCTGGCCTAACCCGCAGGGAACCTTGCCGCAGGTGACAGTACTGAGTTTCCCAACCATCAGCATGAAGCACAAGCAGACCGTTTCCGCATTCTTGGTGAAGGATTAGGGAACGGTCACTCTCGGAGACAACCAGACTGTCAGTCATGCCATCCCGAACAGTCTTAACCTTTCCCGGAGCGGCGGCAAACACGGGTACGCCTTTTTCCATTGCCTCGATCGAGGCAGTTCGAAAATCTGTTCCCCTGTGACCGTCGTAGCTGGCCTTGCCACAGGTATAATCATGCACTGCTGACGTGGGATCGAGATCAACGTAATTCTGGATAAAACAGTTTTTGAGTGGGTGACAGGCAATAGGAAGCGAGAGAATGGGCCGGGAGGCGTCCTGGGCAAACAAATTGCACGCCATGAGAATGAACGGAACCGCCAAGGCCGCAACAGAAGTTAATATTTTTTGAATGATCTCTCTGGAATACACGACCTGACCAGATAACGGTTATCCCTTCTTTCTCCGCACTTTTTCCCGATTCTCCTTAACCTCTTTAAAGAGCTGTACAGACAGGGCCTGGGCCTGGTTCAGCTCATCCCAGTTCATCCTGGCCATCAGATCATTGCTGGCCACACGGGCGGCAAGGTTACCCTGGCTGGCAGCCAGACTGAACCAGGCATAGGCCTTGACCCTGTCAATGGCCGTGCCCAGACCACGGGCATACATCAAACCCACATTATACTGGGAGCTGGAGTCGCCCATCAGGGCTGCCTCTTTATAGAGCTTCAGGGCCTGTTTATAATCCTTTTTTCCGGTCAGGCCATTGAAGTACATATAGGCCAGATTTTTTTTTGCTGTCAGGTCACCCAGTTCTGCAGCCCGTTCCAGATAGTTACGCGCCTGCTGAAAATTCTGCGGCACTCCAGTGCCCTGCAGATACATGGTGCCGAGAATCCGCAGCGATTCCGGACTCCATACTCCCTGCTCTGCTGCCTTGAGCAGCCACCTGAGCGCCTCTTTCCGGTTTGGGTCTGTTCCCAGGCCCTGATAGTACATGCCACCGACAATAAACTGGGCCTCAGGGTCGCCTTTTTCCGCTGCTGCCAGATAGAAGCGGAGCGCCTTGGCATAATTTCTCGGCACGCCAATTCCCATATAATA
>JAADCZ010000103.1 GCA_013154175.1 Thermodesulfobacteriota bacterium | reverse complement strand
TACGGAGCTTGGCAAAAAGGCTGAACATTACATGAAACGTGGTGAGCTAGTGCCAGATGAGCTGATTCTTGGCCTGATTGAAGAAACACTAGAGGCCATTAAAGGCGGGTTCATACTGGATGGTTTTCCGCGGACTGTATCCCAGGCCAAGTCCCTGGACTCCCTTTTGGAATCAATGGGCATAGCCTTAAATGGCGTGGTTCTACTAAAGGTCCCCGATGAGGCCATAGTGGAGCGTCTAAGTGCCAGACGTGTGTGTCCAAAGTGTGGAGCCGTGTATAACATGATCTTTAGCCCGCCAGCACATAATGAGACCTGTGATAGATGTGGAGCACATCTTGTAAGGAGGGAGGACGACGAGCCAGAGACGATTAGGAATAGGCTCGAGGTATATCATGAACAGACAGCCCCCCTAATCACTTACTACGGCGAAAAGGGTCTACTCATCGAGGTCGATGGCACAGGCAGGCTCGAAGAAGTAACCAGACGAATAGAGGGCGCCCTTCAGAAGTTGGCTGCCTAGAGCTACGCCCCTTGGACTCATGGAGAGTTGCATTCTTCCAGTGCCCCTTCCAGTGAAATGGACTTGATGTCGTGGCCTGTTGGCCTCTGGTATATCCTCAGATCGAACTGGGGCACGCAGGCTATCACATGGTCAAATATGTCGGACTGTATGGATTCGTAATTGGTCCAGTTTATGTCACCTGAAAAGGCGTAGATTTCAAGGGGTAGCCCCTGGTGAGTGGGCGCAAGTTGTCTCACCATAAGGGTCATATCCTTTCTGAGCTTTGGGTTGTTCTTTAGATACCTGGTCAGATACGCCCTGAAGACGCCAAGGTTGGTCATCCGCCTGCCATTGACCACAACATTTTCATCTATGTTGTGCTGCCGGTTGTAGATTTCGAGCTCCTTTTCCTTTTCTTCGATATAGTCGCGGATTATCTGGATTTTCTTGAACCTCTCTATCATCTCCTTGTCACAGAACCTGACACTTGTCTGGTCGATAAGGATGGATCTCTTTATCCTTCTTGCACCGGCCATCTTCATGCCGCGCCAGTTCTTGAAGGAATTTGAAATGAGCTTATAGGTGGGAATGACAGTGATCGTCTTGTCCCAGTTTTGCACCCTGATGGTGTAGAGGGCAATTTCGATAACGTCACCGTCTGCGTTGAACTGCGGAACCTCTATCCAGTCTCCCACCCTCACGAGGTCATTTGCAACGATTTGGATTCCTGCCACAAAGGAGAGGATCGTGTCCTTGAAGACAAGGAGCAACAGGGCAGTCATTGCGCCAAGGCCGCTTAGAAGTGCCCAGGGGGACTGGCCCAGGAAATAACAGATGATGACTATAGAGACAGCAAGATACAAAAAGAGCTTCAGTATCTGGATGTACCCCTTTATTGGCCAGCGCTTCGACATGGGGTGCATGTTGTAGATTTCAAGACCGGCAGAGAGCAACCTGTCAAATATGAAGGCGATATCAAGGACCACAAAGGGGTAAACCAGCTTCAGCAGGGTATCTGGGAAGTCTGGAATGGAGTTTCCAAGGTAATTGAACACTAGGGCAGGAACCAGAAGGGCCAGGGGAACAAACACCTTGTTCTTTAGCAGTACATCGTCCCATTTGTTCCTTGTCTTTCTGAGGGCAGCGTGGATAAGGCGAATTATGATATATCGGACGATAAAGTAGCTGATTAGGCAGCATGCCAGTATGAACAGGCTTATTGTCAACCAGTAAAGGGTAGGGCTGTCCTTGAGGCCTGAGTTGAAGATGGCAGCCAGGAGTTCTTGTACCTTTTGTTCCAGAAGATTTCTAGGTTTCATGCTGGTTCCTTGTTTCCTCCAAGCGTAACTGTGCCATAATTTCCTGAACCTGTTTTTTCGTGGCGTCCAGGCCTCGGGAATTATCTATTATGAAATCGGCCTTTTCAAGTTTGGTTTCAATGGGAAGCTGGCTCTTAAGCCGGGCCTCAATCTCATCTGGGGTCATTCCCCGGGCCTTTAGGCGTTTTACACTAATTTCTGGCGTTGTATAGACAGTAATGACCTTATGAAACCTGCCCTGGCTTTCTGTCTCAAAAAGCAGGGGAATTTCCGCAACTGTAATCCCCTGGGGCTGTTCCAGATAAAAATCATTGACTCTTTCATAGACCAAGGGATGAAGGAGCTCTTCAAGTCTTTTTCTTGCCTCCTGGTCTGAAAATACGAGTTGGGCAAGTTTTTTTCTGTCGATTTGGCCGTTATTGTCAAATATTTCCTGGCCAAACATGGCCTTCAACTCTTTCTTTATCTCTTCATCCTCTAAAAGGTCGTGGACTACTGCATCTGCGCTTATGGTGCGTGCGCCCAGCTGTTCAAAGATTTTCAGCACTGTGGATTTGCCGCTACCAAGGCTACCAGTCAATCCAATAAGCAAGCCTGACATTCTCCTTACCCTTGTGGCCTTTAAAGGTCTTTGTGGGAACTTATAGTTTATTTATAGCAAGTTAAAAACCAAAAATTTCCAGGAGATGGGCCATGAAGACGCAAAAGGTTTTTGAAATCCCCACACTTAGAAACAAGACCTATGTCTTTAGGGACAGGGATGACGCAGGGCGTATCCTGGCCCAGATGCTTAAGCCACGTTACCAGGATGCCCCAGACACATTGGTTCTTGGAATTCCATCAGGTGGCGTTCCCATTGCCATTACCATATCGAAGGAGCTTCACCTTCCCCTTGATCTTTTCATTGTAAGGAAGGTGCAGATTCCTGGAAATCCAGAGGCAGGAATGGGGGCCCTTGGGATAGGCGGAGGGCTTCTTCTTAATGAGCCCCTAATAGACAGGCTTGGCATCACTCCCCGCCAGGTGGAAGAGCAGATAGAGAGGGTAAGACAGGAGCTATCGAGGCGAAACGAGCTTTTTCGCAAGGGCCGGCCCCTGCCAGACTTGAAAGGCAAAACCGTAATCCTTGCAGACGACGGGCTTGCCTCTGGCTTTACAACCCTTGTGGCCATAAGGGGCGTGCGGGCCTTTGGGGCCAGAAAGGTGGTGGTGGCAGCGCCCACAGGCTCTGATACGGCAATAGCAAGGCTTTCAGGCGAGGCAGATGAGATTTACTGCCCGAATATAAGGAGTGGCT
>JAADCZ010000140.1 GCA_013154175.1 Thermodesulfobacteriota bacterium | reverse complement strand
TTGTAGGTGTGAAACATTGCATAGCTATGTGCAATGGCACCATAGCTCTTGAAATAGCCATAAGGGCACTTGAGATGAAAGGCGAGGTCATCGTGCCGTCCATGACCTTTGTGGCCACGGCACATGCCCTTCAGTGGCAGGAGATAACCCCTGTTTTTTGCGATATAGCCCCTGAGACACACACAATAGATCCAAATAAAATCGAAAGTCTAATAACACCTAGAACATCAGGGATCATTGGTGTTCATCTTTGGGGTAACCCATGTGACATAGACAAAATCCAACGGATTGCACTGGATCATGGTCTCAAACTGCTATTCGATGCCGCCCATGCCTTCTGCACCTCCTATAAGGGGAGAATGATTGGAAGCTTTGGACATGCTGAAATATTTAGCTTTCATGCCACAAAGATATTCAACACCTTTGAAGGCGGGGCAGTTCTGACTAATGATTCCTATTTAGCCAGGAAAATACGATTGATGCAAAATTTTGGTTTTGATGGATTAGATAATGTTACATATATAGGAATAAATGGCAAAATGAGTGAAATATCTGCTGCCATGGGTCTTGTCAACCTAGAACAACTAGAAGAATTCATAGAACACAATTATCAAAATTATCTTACATATTCTAAACTTATAGAAAACATACCTGGAATTTCAATACTCAAATATAACGAAAAAGAAAAAAATAACTATCAATATATAATTGTAGAGATTGATAAGAGCGTTTTTGGTGTTAACAGAGATGACCTAGTCAATATTCTAAGAGCAGAGAACATCCTGGCTAGACGTTACTTTTATCCGGGTTGCCATAGAATGGAACCTTACCGATCATACTTCCCCCATGCCGGACTATTACTTCCTATAACAGAAAAAAAATTAAAACGCATAATGGTTCTTCCAACTGGGACCCAAGTAACTACACAAGACATCGAAAAAATAATTGAACTGCTAAAATTTATACATACCAAAGCTAAAGAAGTAAAAATCTTATTACGAAAAAATGATAATTTTACAATATTAGCCCAAAGTAAAAATAAAATGCACACTAAAGCCGCCGAAGTCTGCTGTTAAAATCTATTTTTAAGTTGAAATTAAATCAGAGGCAGTCTTTTGACATGTTTTTTTAAATTTATGAGGAAAGTATGACGTTAACTTTAAACACAACAAATACCAATTACTTGTACATCGGTTACAAAGAAAAAGGTATTCCAGAAGCTGCTTGGTTAAATCCAAAACTTTATGAAGCGGATATATTAAATCCCATAAAGGGAATACCCTATAATTCCAACCAGTTCTCACTCATTTTCATAGAAGGTTTTCTGGAAAAACTTTCTTCGTCCGAAGCTGCCATATTTCTTCGCGAGTGCAGACGATGCCTCAAGCCAGGCGGAATATTAAAGATTTATCACGCGAAAAGCGGTGACATAACCTCCAATAACGTCGCTGTTAACTATAATCAAATCTCAGACATAGCCAAATTAGCCGGTCTACTTCCTGCTGGTAACAAAGGGAAATATTCGCATGAAAATGATGTTTCTGTTCCAGAATCACTTTTGAATCAGGGGAACAGTTTAGCCTTTTATAAAAAACAAATAAATACCAGGGAAACAGACCCTTTAGTAAGTATAATAATCCCCTCCTTCAAACTTACCTATTTTCAAGAGGCCTTAGATAGTGCCTTGAACCAAAGATATGAAAATATTGAAATCATAGTCGCAGATGATAGCCCCAATGGCATATTTCAAGATTATCTAAAAGAGTACCACCCTGGCCATCAAAAGATTAAATATCATTGGAATCGAAAAACTATTGGCGGACGCAACAACTACATTCAAAGCCTAAAACTCGCATCTGGTGAGTTCATCAAATTCCTAAATGACGATGATATCTTACACCCAGACTGCATTAGAAATATGCTCAATGCATTTTATTGGGACAATGAAATTACTCTCGTAACATCCCATAGACAATGCATTGATGAACAAGGACAAGATCTTCCAGACATAGAAGCCACGCAACGTATAGTTGACACCGACTCTATTATAAAAGGCCCCACCCTTGCACATTACATTCTTCATACCACCATCAACTACATAGGAGAGCCCACCACCGCTATGTTCCGAAAGGCGGATGTGATGGACATTGAACCCGATTTTTTGAGCTTTGCCCATTATGAAGCCTTTGGGCTTGGAGATGTAGCACTTTGGCTTAACCTTTTAAGTAGGGGCGATGGAGTTTATCTTACCAAGACTCTGAGCTTTTTCCGACTTCACGAAGGTCAACGACAACATAAAGAAAGCGTAAGAAAACGTGCCTCCAATTCATGGATAGCCCTAAGAATAAATGGAGCCAAATATGGCCTTTACCATCCCAACAAGGACCTCCCCTTGGTATGTAAAGGCATACTGGAACGGAACTGGCATTACCATTACCCCAAACGCAATGCAGGCAATAAAATGAATGCCCTGTCCAGACCTGTTGCGAAAAAGCAAGAAATCAGCCGTGGCAAATACATGGAATGGACTCTTAAGCGACAATTTAACCTCAGCCTGTGGGAAAAAGAATCATCATTTTGGAAAAGGTGGCCTTCCATAAAAATCTTTCTGCATCAGCCTGATCATGACATGATGGCACTTGCAGATACTATCGACTCGTTACTTCAACAACCCTATCCCAATTGGCATTTTACTGTAATTGCACAAAGCGAAAGTCCCGACCCACTCTTTGACACCAATGAACAACTTTCATGGATAAAGACAGAACAAGATTTTTTCACTCAAGTTAATCAATTTATAGATGGCAATGATGAGGATTGGCTTATATTTTTGCGGGCCGGAGACCTATTTAAATCACATTGTCTTACCTCCCTTGTGGCAACCATCAATAAAAATGACCAGGCCCTCATTGTTTATTCAGATCATGACTTTGTTTTCAATAAAATCGGAGAACGACCTCAATTTAAACCAGATTTTAATCTAGATATGCTGCGATCCTCCGAATATATACACCGTAGTTTTTTTATAAAAAGAGAACTCTTCAAAAAACTTAATGGTTTCTCAGAAAAGCTGAAATTTGCTGAACATTATGATCTCTTGCTTAGAGCTGCAGAGCTTGTATCTGAAAAACAAATTATACATCTTTCAGATGTGATATTATCAATAAAAGAAGAAACACTGGCAGATGAAGAGAAAGCATTAAAAAACACTGCTACAAAACTCGCTCTGCAACTACACCTAAAAAATACAGAAAAGGCTGCTTTGGCAGTAGATGGACATCTTGAGTCAACCTTTCGTTGTATCTTCGATATTATTGAAACACCATTAATTAGTATAGTAGTAACAAATGAAGTCAATCATGAAGCTACAATAAGCTGCATAGACAATATTTTGGAGAAAACTACTTACAAGAATTTTGAAATAATAGTTACTACAAATAAAGATAGACTAGAGCCTTTAAGTAATCAGTTTGATCATATAAGAAACCTGCATAACAGAATAAAAATTCTACAGTACGATACTAAAGAAAACTACTCTCATGCTTATAACACTGGCGTTTCAAAATCAAAGGGGGAATATCTTTTATTTTTGAGTAGCTCCATAGAAATTATACAAAAAAACTGGTTGGATATTCTCCTTTCCTTATGTCAACGCCAAGGCGTTGGAGCCGTAGGCCCCCGAATCATTTTTCCTGACGGCCATTTGGAACATGCTGGAATGGTAATAGGGTTTGGAGGAATTGCTGGCTGTCCGTACATTGGATGTGATTCATTCTTTCAAGGCTATATGAATAGACTCCATATAGATCAGAACTATTCTGCCATATCAGGCCTTTGCCTAATGGTTAAACGCCAAGTTTTTGAGGAAGTTGAAGGCTTCGATAAAAACAGCTTCCAGACGCAATACTGGGACGTTGATTTTTGTCTCAGGCTGAAGTCTCTGGGCTATATCAATGTATGGACACCCCATGTCACTGTCATGCACCACCCTAACGTGCACAAAGAAAAGAATATTTCAGCCCCTAGGATCACGCAAAAATTAAAAACACAAATACAGGAAGACAAAAGTGCCTTTGAAAAAAGATGGTTCCACTTTATAAAAAATGACCCGGCCTACAATTATAATCTTTCATTAGAAAAGAGATACTTTGATATTGATATTGATGAAAATCCCGGCTGGCCACCTGCCATTCATAATCTCCCTAGAATTTGGGCATATCCTCGCGCCAAAGACGGTGCCGGAGAATATAGAATTCGAAGACCACTTGGAACCCTGGAAAAATACGGCCATGCCCTGACGCATTGTGCCGAAAAGATGCCTCCCCCTGGACTACTGTTGAGACATATGCCTTCGGCTATTGTTTTTCAAACACCAACCGCGAGTGAAGCCATTGCCTACCTAAAACAAATCCGAAACCATCACAATGGCTTACTAATCTATGAAATTGACGACCTCCTCCACCACGTCCCATTCAAGAATCCTGCCTTCAACAACCTAAAAGGCACCAATCTAAAAAAACGCATTAGGGAGGCAACCGCCCATTGCGACCGCATGATTGTATCTACCGAGCCCCTGGCAGATGCATACTCTGGATTTTGCAAAGATATTAGGGTGGTACCAAACTATATTTCAATGGAAATATGGGGTAACCTCATGCCTAAACCTGGCCACAGCAGAAAACCAAGGGTTGGCTGGGCAGGAGGCGCCTTTCACTATGGTGACCTGATGGTGGTCAAGGATGTCATCAGGGACCTAGCAGATGAGGTCGACTGGGTATTCATGGGAATGTGTCCAGATGAGATAAGGCCCTATGTGGCAGAATATCATGAAGGCGTGGATATCGACGCCTATCCTGCAAAACTGGCAACCCTGGAGCTGGACTTGGCCATTGCCCCCCTTGAAATCAACGCCTTTAACAAGGCCAAATCAAACCTCAGGATTCTGGAATATGGCATCCTAGGCTGGCCAGTTGTCGTCACAGACATATATCCATACCAAGGTGCACCAGTAACCCTGGTAAAAAATAGATACAAGGCGTGGATAAATGCCATTCGTGACAAGATTTCAGACCGTCAGGCCCTGATTCATGAGGGCCAGAGGCTAAGAAGTTGGGTAATCGAAAACTGGATATTGGAGGATCACTTAGATGAAATTCTTGATGCCTACACCAATTAAAAACCTAGAACGACCCCATTTAGGCCGATTCCAATGAAAACTGTGGGCCTTTAGTAGGATCATACTTCATTGTGAGCCTGAATTTGCCGCCTTGTAAATCCCTTGGCATGACCTTTTTTTCAAATCCATTACAACGAAGCACTATCTGGCCTGAATCGCTCATGTTGCCAGAAAGTTCTACAGACAACTCGTCAATGGCCTTCTCTGTCTTTTCAATCTGCTCACCAAGCAACTCTTTCTTGTCCTTGAGTGCCGATAACTCTTCCTGTATCTCAAGCATGAGCCTAAGTTGTTTGGTCAACATATGAAGTTCGTATTTGAGCTTCTGCTCAATTGCCGACATTCTCGCCTTGAGCTTATCGATGCTCAGGGAACCAAGGAGAATCATGGAAGCAAACTGTTTCAGAACTGGTATTAATTGTTTGTTTTCTTGGACGAGAATATTCTTTGCAAGCTGGAGTTTTTGACCAAAAACAGCACCTCTGCTAATGAGGGCCTCCTTTTTGCGTTCAATTTCAGCAGACAGCTCCCTCTCTTGGACCTTAAGTTGAGAATAAAGTTGAAACAGTTTTTCTCCCACCTCTATCTCAACCATATTTCTAACATTGACCCCAGAGCCAAATATCTTGTTTGCTGCCAGGACACATTTGCCCAATAAGAGCTCAGTGGATCCAACTGGCTGTAAGAGCAACTCATCCGCCCTTGCAACGCCCTCGCTGATTTCCTTTTTTATATGGAGCTTGCCCTTGGCCATCAAGGTGGCCTTTCTGGCAGAGCCTATCTCCATATCCGAACCGGATCTTACAAAATTTCGTGCAAAATTTACAATAACCGGGCCTGTGGCATCTACTGTCTCGCCTTCAACGGCTCCATTTACCACCAGGGAACCATCTATAATTACAGCGAAACATCCCCGAATGTCTCCATCCACAATGAGATCGGCCTTGCAGCGAAGTTCATTACTCTCACCCTTGAAGTTGCCTGTGCTAAAATCAATGTCCTTTACCTTTATCTCGTTTTGTATGCTTATTGACCTGAGATTTTCAACCTCGGCTGGCCCTTCAAACTCACACACCACGATGCCAGCCTTCTGGGCAAAATAGTCCCACATGCGCCTGTTGTATTCTGGATCAACGTCATCCTTGGAATAAAATCCATCCTTTATCTTCACATGGGCCGGGGTTCCTGCCTTTGCCCGAATTGGAAACCCCATCACATCGGTCCCTTCTGATCCAGAAGAAGGCTCATAGATTCTAATGACCAGCTGATCCTTGGATGCCTGGGGAAAACGATTTACTTCCCGAAAATCGATTCTACCATCGGGAAGAAGCTTGCCTGGTTGCACCTTGTAATCAAAGAAGAGCTTAACAAAACCATCGTCGCCATCCACTGGTTCACTTCCGCGAATGGTCAAGGTTGAAATGCCAGGCATGGTATTTATCTCCACCTGGCGGGGCCTGAGATGCCTTTCCTTTGCCGGCGCCACAAAATCGAACACGGCTGTTTCGCCAGCAGCTATCTTTTTACCAATATCCTCTGGAACCTTTATAAAATACTCTCGTAAAACGATTTCTATGGCCTTGAGGAGGTTGGACGGCCCAATCCGTGAACCTGAGGGCAAATCCATTGCAATGGCCACGGTGTCTGAGCCAAATTTTATTTCTTCGATTGAATCCTTTATCCACTGGGCTGCTTCAATTGGTGAGGTACTATCCCCTATGTCTCCCCCACCCTCTTTAGGTGAATCAGACGAATTCTTTACTGCATCATCAGGTTCGTTGACCTGAGTTTCTACCTTTGGATTCACCGCGTATGTCATATCGAAATCTACAAGCTCCACACCTTTTACATTTTTCTAATTCACAAAAACCTGTCTCTTTCCCTCTTTGAGCCTTGCGCCATTGGGCAAGTAGATAATCCTTCCTTACCCTATGGCCCACGATGTCCCAGGGTAATGGCTCATGCTCCCCTTTACCCTTAAGATAATTTTCGGCAAATTTTGACACTTCCTTAACAATCCTTTTGTATCCATACCCCTTGCTCTGAAGTTCAAAGAGGATCTTACCCACAGACTCGTCCCCCTTGCTGAGTAGAGCCTGCAAAAAGGCCTGTTCCACAGGATCGAGGCGAAGTTTTATATTTGCCTCCTTGGCCAGGCCCTTCTTCAATATTTGCCTCCTCCTCGTGACAACCTCCATGTCGCAAAAGGAAGCCCACTGAAAGGGTGTCCACGGCTTTGGCACAAAGGTGCTGACCGAGACGATTATATTTCCCATTGTCCCCCTGTTTCTTGCAAATTGGAGCATGATATCCCTTACCTTCTTGGCAAGGGCCACAATTGCCTCTACATCACTATCTTCTTCAAAGGGAAGACCTATCATGAAGTAGAGCTTGAGATTTCTGAGTCCGGCCCTGGCAAAGGTCTCGACTGCCCCAAGAATCTGGCTTTCTGTGAGATTCTTGTTTATTATCCGTCGCATTCTCTCAGAACCTGCCTCTGGGGCAATGGTAGCCGTATAATTCTTGGTGCGGACGAGTAGCCGTACAAATTCATCTGATATGGCATCTGCCCTCAAAGACGAAAAACCAAGCTGCAGGCCCCTGTCTAGAAGATCGTTGCACAAGGCTGAAATCACACTGCTATCTGCGTATTCGAGACCAACGAGGCCAACCTTTCTGGCACCTCTGGTGTCAGACAGGGTCTCCTCAATGACCTCCTGCCCCCACTTTCTAGGTGGCCTGTAAACAAAGCCTGCTGCACAAAAACGGCAACCGCGGCCACATCCACGGGCAATCTCCAGCAAAAACGTGTTTGGAAAGGCAGAGCCAGGGGAAACAATGACCGTGTGGGGAACTGTATCGTGAATCTCCTGACAAAAGGCGGGAATTACACGGCCTCCATCCTGATGAAGGTCTGGAACATAAACCCCCTGACATTGCCTGGCAAGATCCGCCAGTAGAGACTTACGGTCCCTTGTAAGATCCGTTTCCACGAGAAAGTTGCAAAAATCTTCCTCCATTGCCTCGAAATCGCCAAGGAGAAAACCATCCACAAAGGCAGTGGCCGGACACGGATTTATCTGGCACGCAACTCCGCCTGCCAGGACCAGTGGATGTTCTGAACGCTCATGGCTGAAACTTGGGAACCCTGCCCCTTCAAGAAAGGATGCAAGGTTTATGTATCCAGGCTCAAAGCTTATGGAAAAAAGGACGATATCGAACTCGGAAAGGTGTCGTCTGGATTCGAGGGATCTTGCGTCAGAGGATTTATTATGAAAAAAGAAGCGCTCTGCAACAATCTCGTCATGGCGATTTAGAAGCTCGTAAACACGCTGAAAACCCAGATTGGCCATTCCAAGGCCATAGGCATCTGGAAAGACGATTGCTACAGAGCGCCTTCCGCGCCATCGCTTTTTGATGACGCCGGTTTCTGCTGGTTCTCTATGGTGCCTTTTTGTCAAGAATCGCTATTTCTTGTCACTTTCTTGCTCCATCTTGGCAAGTTCCTCAAACCTTATATCGATCCCGAGTACACCTATGATTTCATCCTGCTCGTTCCTGATGGGCCCTGAAACGGTGATACAAAGGGCATTGGTAATCCTTGAGGTATAGAAATCAGAAACGTGTATCTTGCCATCCTTCAGGGGAGCAATGAACCAGGGCCTATTGGAAAAATCACTGTCAAGTTTGTAACTCGCATACTTGCCCCTGTCTTCTATGTGGGTGATGTTATGGGTTATCTTTTCACCATCTCTATTCACCACATACAGGAACTGGATAAAGGGGTTTTCCTCGAGCACACACTTCAGCAAAGGCTCTATCTTTTCTGGGTCCATGGAACGCATCTCTGGCCTGTCCACCAGATCCTCCACCAGGTGGTAGGCCAAGTCGTGGGCCCGTTTCTTGAGTTTATCAAAGTCTGAAGTGAACAGCTCTGGCAGATACTTTCTGGCAAGTGCCTCCATCTCCTCCTTGGACATGGAGGTGATACGGCCATGTTCATACTGTTTCATCACCTGCTTGTACATCTTGACAATGCCTGGGTGGCGTTTGTCTATCATGCTGTCGCCAGTAAGGCCGAGATGGGAGTTGACCCAGTGGGCAATGCCTGCTGTTCCAGACTTGTCGGAAATTATGACTGATATTGGCCTGCCAAGTATCTTCTTTGTGTTGAAGATGTTGTAGATCTCTTCGTTCTTCATGAGTCCATCTGCATGGACACCGGCACTGGTGGCATTAAAGTCTTCACCAACAAGAGGATAGTTGGGCGGGATGTGCACACCAAGTTCCTTTTCGAAGTATCTAGCCATCTCTGTAATGGCCAGGGTATTTATGCCATCTGTCTCACCCCTTAGGGCTATTCTCTCTATAAGAAGGGCCTCAATGGGGGTATTTCCTGTACGTTCTCCAAAGCCGAGAAGCGTTCCATTTATTGCGCCGCACCCGTAGAGCCATGCAGTGGTGGCGTTTATGACAACCTTGTGAAAATCATTGTGGCCATGCCATTCAAGGAGCTCACCTGGCACCCCTGCATCATCTATCATGGCACGAACCACCTTTGCCACACTTCGAGGCAGGGCAGCACCAGGGTAGGTGACCCCATATCCCATTGTGTCGCACATCCTTATCTTTATATCGATTCCAGACTCTTCCCTGAGCTTCATGAGCTCGATGGCAAAGGGCACACAGAAGCCATAGATGTCGGCACGGGTGATATCCTCGAAGTGGCATCTTGGTTTGATGCCAAGCTCAAGTGCTGCCTTGACTGTGGACAGATAGGCCTCCATTGCCTCCAGGCGGGTTTTCTTGAGCTTGAGATAGATGTGATAGTCGGATGCTGAGGTGAGGATGCCCGTCTCTGGAAGCTCCATTTCCTTGACCAGTTTGAGGTCTTCCTTTTTGGCCCTTATCCAGCCGGTTATCTCTGGATACTTGTAACCCTTTTCCCTGCATACCTCCACGGCCTCTTTGTCCTTTTTAGTATACAGAAAGAATTCCGACTGGCGGATTATCCCCTTTGGACCGCCCATTTCATGGAGAAAGTCAAATATCCTGCTTATCTGCTGAACAGTGTAAGGGGGCCTGGCCTGCTGACCATCCCGAAAGGTCGTATCTGTAATCAGCATGTCCTTGCATGGATCTGGGGCAAGATACCTGTGATCGAAGGCTATACGGCAGACCTCATCATAGGGGAAAAGATCCCTCATGAGATCTGGTTCTTCCCTTTCTACTAGTCTGTAATTTCTCCTATAATCAAGAAGTCCCTTTTTCTCGTTCCACTTTATCATTTTTCTCTCCTTTTCCGGTCATGATTACTTCATCATTGGCCGGCAAGCCCGACTAACACTATTACTCTGCTTTCTTCCAGTCTGGCTTGAGGTACAGCTCGGCTAGCTGTGCCATACTTACCTCTGCCGGGGCCTGCGCCATGAGGCACTGGGCTTTTTGGGTCTTTGGAAATGCGATAACGTCCCTGATGGTGCTGCGGCCTGCCATGAGCATAACTAACCTGTCCAGGCCAAAGGCGATCCCCCCGTGGGGAGGTGCACCATAGGTAAGTGCCTCAAGGAGAAAGCCAAACTTTTCCTGTGCCTCGGCATCATCAATATTCAGTGCCTTAAATACCTTTCTCTGAATGGCTTCCTGATGAATACGGATGGAACCGCCACCTATTTCAATGCCATTTAGAACCAGATCGTATGCCCTGGAACGTACTGCGCCAGGGTCTTCGTCCAGGAGGTCGATGTCCTCCTTCATGGGAGCGGTAAATGGATGATGCAGGGCCTTGAAACGACCCTCATCCTCGTCAAACTCTAGGAGCGGGAATTCGGTAATCCAGACAAAGTTGAACTCGTTTTCCGGAATGAGCCCTCTCCTTTTTGCAAGCTCAAGCCTGAGTTCTCCCAGGACCTTATAGACAGTGGCCCTTTGATCTGCTCCAAAGAAGAGAATGTCGCCTGGTTCTGCAGAAAGTCTTTCCATTATGGCCTTCTGCTCATCTTCACTGAAAAACTTTGCAATTGGCGACTGCCATGAGCCATCTTCCTTTATCTTTACCCAGGCAAGGCCCTTGGCCCCCAAGGATTGGGCAAATTCAGTGAGTATATCCAGATCCTTTCTGGAAAGATCTGCCATACCCTTGGCATTTATGGCCTTTACCACGCCCCCGGTAGATGCCACCGTATTGAAAACCTTGAGTCCACACTTGGCGCCAATGTCTGTAATGTCCACGAGCTCCAGACCAAATCTCATATCGGGCCTGTCTGTTCCAAATCGTTCCATGGCCTCGTGATATGTGAGGCGTTTGAACGGAGGGGCAACATCGACTCCAAGGTTCTCGGAAAAGATGTGTGCCATGAGCCCTTCGATGAGCTCCATGACATCCTCTTCCTTTACAAATGACATCTCCATGTCCAGCTGGGTGAACTCTGGCTGCCTGTCTGCCCTGAGATCCTCATCCCTGAAGCAGCGTACTATCTGAAAATATTTCTCCATCCCGGCTATCATCAAAATCTGCTTATAGAGCTGGGGGGATTGGGGAAGGGCATAAAACTTTCCAGGATTTACCCTGCTTGGAACGAGATAATCCCTGGCTCCCTCTGGAGTGCTTCTTGTGAGCATTGGGGTCTCAATTTCAAAAAAGCCCTTGTCTGACAAATAGCGCCGCATGGTCTGGCAGACGTTGTGTCTGAGCTTGATATTTTCAAGCATTACCGGGCGTCTTAGATCGATATATCGATATTTGAGGCGTATGTTCTCAGACACATCCTCTTCTTCATCCAGGGGAAAGGGCGGGGTCTTCGAGGTGTTGAGAATCCTGAGCTCGTCACAGGCCACCTCGACCATACCCGTTTTGATCTTGGGATTTTCCATCCCTTCAGGACGCCTTCTCACCTTCCCGCGCACGGCAATGACGTATTCACTCCTTAAGGAATGTGCCTTTTCGTGGGCTTCCTTATTTACCTCTGGCGCAAAGACAACCTGGGTGAGGCCGGCCCTGTCCCTCAAATCCACAAAAATAAGTCCGCCATGATCCCTTCTTCTGTGAACCCAACCCATGAGGGTGACTTCGGTTTCTAGGCTCTCTTCAGTTATGCTGTCGCAATCATGGGTGCGTCTGAGCTCTCCCATTGGTTCCATGTTACTCGTCTCCTTGACTCTTTTGGCTCTTTACCTTCTCAACAAGAATCTCTGGCAGATCGTCCAGATCCAAGGTCTCCTGGGCCTTGGTATTCATGTCTCGCAGGATGGCTTCTTCCTCATCCATCTCCCGTTCACCGACAATGAGACAGAATCTGGCTCCAGCCTTGTCTGCCTGTTTCATCTGGGCCTTAAGGCTCTTGTCCTCAAGGGAGTATTCCACCTTGAGCCCTTGCCTTCTAAGATATGCCAGCCAATATAAGGCCTCGGTCCGTGCTTCACTTCCCAAGGCTGCAATAAAGAGGTCCACACTCTTGGGTTCGGCCTGCTCTTCCATGAGTAGCAGTAACCGTTCCACACCAATTGCCATGCCCACACCTGGAATGTCCGGGCCATCGAGCAGGGTGGACAGGCCATCGTAACGGCCTCCTGCAGCCACTGTACTCTGGGCGCCTAGCCCCCTACCCTTGAGCTCGAAGGTGGTCCTCTTGTAATAATCTAGCCCCCTTACCAGATAGGGATTCTGTACAAAGGGAATTCCAAAGGCCTCTAGGGCATCCAGCACCTTTCCCATATGGTTGGAACATTCGGGGCAGATGTAGTGCTTGATGACAGGTGCCAGTTTCAACACTGCCTGACATCCCTCATTTTTACAGTCAAAGACCCTTAGGGGATTGACCTTTGAACGCCTCTGGCAATCCTCACAGAGATCGTCCTTGTTGTTTTCCAGAAAGAGGAGGAGATCCTTTCTGTGAAGGGGACGGCACTCTGGACAGCCCAGAGAGTTCATTTCCAAAAGGAGATTCTCCTCATCTGTGAACTGGCGAACAATCTCATAGGCAAGGAACACCACTTCTGCGTCTGCAATCGGTGAAGATGAACCTATGTACTCCACATTTATTTGATGAAACTGACGCAATCGGCCCTTTTGCGGCCTTTCGTGGCGAAACATTGGCCCCATGGTAAAGAGTTTTAACACAGGGGCAGTATTATAGAGCTTGTGTTCCAAGACGGCCCTCAGAATGCCTGCTGTGGCCTCTGGCCTCAAGGTCAGATACTGGCCGTTTCTGTCCTGGAACGTGTACATCTCCTTTTCAACGATGTCCGTATGCTCCCCTATTCCACGGGCGAACACCTCGGTCTTTTCTAGAATCGGGGTCCGGATTTCCTCGACACCGCAACTAGCAAAAATGTTCCTGGCGGTTTCCTCAATCTTCTGCCGCCTCTTTGACTCTTCGGGAAGAATGTCTTTAAATCCCTTAACTGCACTAAGGGTCACTTTTTTCTCCTTCATTTTCTCAACACACCTATTTTTGAGTGGTTCAAATGGTGGCACAAATGGCCGAATCTGCCATGAATTTGCAGGACAAAATTCACCAGCCCCTTTTGCTTCAGCTCTTAAAGAGGAAAATAAACCGAAAAAATGGTTTGAATGGGCTTCAGGCAGTATATATTATTGCGATGAACATTGCTCTATTTAATGCAAGAGGCTAGTAAATTCAAGTTTAACCAAAAATTCTTGAAAGGATTTCCCCATAGGGGCCCACTCCATGAACACGGACAAAGACAAACCAGAGATTTCAATTGAGCCACTGGAAAAGGGGCGTATTCGCCTAAAGATCCGTGGTTCATGGACAGTCAAAAACTCGCTGCCACCGCTGGAAAACCTTTTTTCCAAACTTGAAAAATTACTTCCACTTAAGGAGATAGAGCTTGCCACAGATGAATTGACAAAATGGGACAGCACCTTTGTGCTCTTTTTGATTGAACTTAAAAATTTTGCCCAAGACAACCAGATAAAACTGAACCTTGCCCAGGCCCCCGCTGGCGCCCTGCACCTTCTGGAACTTGCCCGAAAGGGAAAGTCCATCAGTGCGCCCAAGCCAACATCCCCTTCCCTTTTTGCTCAAGTAGGCCTGAAAGTTTGTGAAACAATAAAATCAATAAAAGGCTTTCATGAATTTCTGGGCAGTATCGTTTTGGGGATATTTAACGTAATTGCTGGCAAGGCCAGATTCAGATTCTCCGACTTCATGCTTTATACCCAAGAGGCCGGGGCCATGGCGCTTCCAATAATAAGCCTCGTCAGTTTCCTTGTGGGCCTAATCCTTGCCTTCGTGGCCACTGTGCAGCTCAAGATGTTTGGCGCACAAATATTTGTTGCCGATCTGGTGGGCATTGCCATGGCCAGAGACATGGGGGCCATGATGGTCGGCATAATTATGGCCGGTCGCACCGGCGCCACCTATGCCGCCCAAATCGGCACCATGCAGGTAAACGAAGAGATAGACGCCCTTAAGACCTTGGGGCTAAAACCCATTGAATTCCTTGTGCTTCCAAGGATCTTCGCCCTTTC